>NZ_JBAHZB010000073.1:0-17077 GCF_036697315.1 Alteromonas sp. 14N.309.X.WAT.G.H12 | reverse complement strand
CGTTATGTCTGTGCACCTTAGTGCCGCCTCCTGCAATGGTTCGCCAACATTGCCAGTCAGGGCGATGTGACGGCATTACTGGATGAATTAGATGAATCTGGCGTAAAGTCCTCAGGGGACTGTTACTTCCTTCCCTATTTAAGTGGTGAACGCACCCCGTATAACAATCCTGCCATGAAAGGACGTTTTGTGGGTCTTACCCAGCAAACCACCCGCGCGCATATGACCTACGCAGTATTAGAAGGCGTGGCCTTTGCGCTCAAAGATGGCTTGCAGGTGATTAACGACGCGAAAGTAGCCATCGATTCCCTGTCTATTATCGGCGGTGGCGCTAAAAGTCACTATTGGCGACAACTCATTTGCGACACTTTAGGCTTGCCCATCACATACCGCGCCGGAGGTGATGTCGGCCCGGCGTTGGGCGCTGCCAGACTCGCCGCAATGTCTGAAAACGACGTTGAGCTAACCAACATTGCCCGTGCGGTTCCTAAGGCCATTGCAAACCATCACCCCAACGTGGAACGACAAAAGGCACTGCAAACGCGTTACCAAACATTCCGCCATCTGGCCGCAGAGACCTTGTAATGCATCTTCCCTACTCTGTTGCTTTTCACTTTCCCATTTAAAAGCAACAAATCCCCGTCGCTTTTTACCCCCCAAATACCCACCCATTCGTGGGTATTTTGCAAACTAACGAATTTAAAAATCCGGATAAGAAAAAACGTAATTGTTAGCAGAATGTGAACAGGGAATACTTCCTGTTACATAAACAATGGAGAGTTCTTATGGCGCAATATTTTGACGCAATAACTAAAATTCAATACGAAGGCCCATCATCTGAAAATCCACTGGCATTTAGACACTACAATGCCGATGAAGTCATCATGGGCAAAACCATGAAAGAACATTTACGTTTTGCCGCCTGCTACTGGCATAACTTCTGTTGGGATGGCGCGGATGTATTTGGCGCAGGGACCTTTAAACGCCCTTGGTTACAACCCGGCGATGCCATGAGCCGAGCGAAACAAAAAGCGGACGTGGCTTTTGAGTTTTTCAGTAAGCTCGGCGTTCCCTATTATTGTTTTCACGATGTTGACGTATCACCAGAAGGTAACAGCTTAAAAGAATATAAAGAAAACTTTGCCCAAATGGTGGATGTCCTTGAGCAAAAACAGGACGAAACAAACCTGCAGCTTTTGTGGGGTACCGCCAACCTGTTCAGTCATCCCCGCTATGCCGGCGGCGCAGCAACCAGCCCAGATCCCAGTGTCTTTGCTTATGCAGCCACCCAAGTCTGTCACGCGCTCAATGCCACTCACCGACTCGGTGGCGAAAATTACGTTTTATGGGGCGGACGAGAAGGTTATGAAACGTTATTAAATACGGATCTTCGTCAGGAACGAAAACAATTTGGACGCTTTATGCAAATGGTGGTGGAACACAAGCATAAAATTGGCTTTAAAGGGACACTACTTATTGAGCCCAAACCCCAGGAACCGACCAAACATCAGTATGATTATGACACGGCGACGGTTTATGGCTTCTTAAAAGAATTTGGTTTAGAAAAAGAATTTGCCGTCAATATTGAAACCAACCATGCCACCTTGGCCGGTCATTCATTTCATCATGAAATTGCCACCGCCATTTCACTGGGCATATTCGGCAGCGTGGATGCCAACCGAGGGGATGCGCAAAACGGATGGGATACGGATCAATTCCCCATTAACGTGGATGAATTAACCCTCGTTATGTATGAAATCCTTAAAGCAGGCGGCTTTAACTCTGGCGGATTTAATTTTGACACCAAACTACGTCGTCAAAGTACCGATCCAGCCGATCTGTTTTATGGTCACATCGGTGGCATGGATCATTTGGCGATGGCGTTAAAACGAGCTGAGGCCTTGCTTAAAAACGATTTTCTCACCGAAACGGTAAATAATCGTTATCAAGGTTGGCAGGCCGATTTAGGACGTAAAATACTAGAGGGCCACTATTCGTTAGATTCACTGACGGATTTTGCATTAACCAATAACCTTGATCCCCAGCATGCCAGCGGTCATCAGGAATTATTAGAAAATCAGGTTAACCGTATCATTTACGGCTAAACCCGGTTCTAAGCATAGGGGAATAGGCCTTGTTAACCGGCCTATTCCCCTTATCTATCTTCAGCCAGGTCAAAAGGTAAAACCTTTAACCTAATTGTCTTTTTCCCGGTGCTGATTACGGTATTGGGTCGGCGTAAGATTAAAATGACGTTTAAAAATAGCGTACATATATTGCAGTGAGGGATAACCACAGGAACTTGCAATTTCTTTGCTAGAAATGTCGGTCTCTTCCAATAGGCTCTGGGCTCGCACCAGCTTTTCATTATGAATTTCAGCATGTACCGTATGTCCCCGCTCTGCCAAAAAACGCTGCTCCAGATTCGATCGTGAAATACCGATAAAATCAGTCACCTGCTCTACCTTTATGCCGTGTGTGGCGTTTTGTCTGATAAATTGCATCGCCTGAATAACGTAGGGATCGGTAAGGGCTTTGTAATCCGTTGATTGTCGGGCTGCGATCCCCGCCGGAGGAACAAGAACACGGGTCATGCGACTACTGGGTTTAATCAATCTGCCATGTAACATTTTCGCTGCACGATAGCCCATTTCCACACAACCTTGCGTCACCGAACTTAAACTAATACGGCTTAGGTGACGGGCAATATCGTCATCATCAATCCCTATCACCGACACCTTGTCGGGTACCGGAATATTTGCCAGTTCACAGGCCTGTAGAATATGTCTGGCACGACTGTCGGTGACGGCAATGATGCCGATGGGCTTAGGTAAGGCTTGTAGCCAGTCAACCAGTTGATTTATTGCGTGATGCCAGGTATCCGGGCTGGTAGCCAGGCCACAGTAGGTATCGCACGGGTACCCTTCAGCGTTCACTAAATGGGCAAAAATCGTCGCCCGCTCCCGCGCCCATAGATGGGATGCATCATAGGGCACGCCATAAAAAGCAAAGCGCTCTAGCCCGCGACTTTTTAGATGTTCAAAGGCATATTTGACAACTTGATAGTTATCGGTGGCAATATACGGAACCGCAGGGTAATCCTCTTCGTTAAAATAAGAACTTCCCACACCAATAACCGGTTTGTCGGTATGCTTTAATGCTATGCGGATGGCTTCTGAATCAAAATCAGCAATAATGCCGTCGCCAGACCATTCATCAATGTGATCCAACCGGCACAAAAAATCTTCCTCAAGATACACATCCCAGTTCGCTTTAGACGCCTGAAGGTAGTTCCCTATGCCTTCAATCACCTGACGATCGTAAATCTTATTAGCATTAAAAAGTAACGTAATACTATGCTTTACATGAAACATAATCCCTGACACCCACTTTTATATACAACCACACCGACGTGATCTTTCTGTCAGTAAATACATGATAGGCTATATGCCCCTGTTTTCGACGGCGCTGTCCCCCCCATTAGGTTTTGCTTTGCAGTTGTTGCCCAATTTGTTCAAGGGTACGCCCTTTGGTTTCAGGAAAAAGCGTCAGCACAAGCACTAAACTGACTACCGCAAATGCGCCATAAATGGCAAAGGTGGCCGCCGCACCGACGTGCATCAGTTCCCACGGAAATAAAAACTGTACAAGAAAACTGGTCAACGAATTTATGACCCCGACCATGGATATGGCCAAAGCCCGGGTTTGATTAGGAAAAATTTCAGCAAGCATGGCCCACATCACCGGCCCTAAGGAAATGGCATAGGAGGCCACAAATGCCATAATACCAAGTAACACCAAGGGCGCGTTCATACTAATACTAACGCTAAGAATATCAGCGTTAAATTTGTCATAATCATGCTCGCCAAGCGCGGTCAATAATGCCTGTTTAAATACCACGTCAGAATCAAAAACCTGATTTTGCAACAGGTGTAATTTACTCAGCACCACATCGCTCATACCGTTAAGTTCTATCACCGATGGCATATTGAGCTGATATTGGGCCTGAGCAAAACCGTAGGCGCACACTGCCATGCTTACAATAACGCCACCTAGTCCGGTGATCAGTAAGGGTTTGCGCCCCCAGCGATCAATACACGCCATAGCAACAATGGTAAAAAACACATTGATAATCCCCACCCAAATCGCCTGCATAAACGCCGCATTGGTGCCCACGCCACTTTGCTCAAAGATGGTTGGCGCATAGAAGAAAATGACATTAATGCCGGTAATTTGCTGAGATACCGCTAAAATCAGCCCCAGTATCAATGGAAAGCGCATACCCGAACGCAACAATAAGCTAAAGCGCGGCTTCCAATGCCCGTTTTGTTGATCTAGTGAGGCCTGTATGCTTTGCAGTTGTTGTTGGGCACGCGCAGGTGTAAATAACTGTTTTACTACCTGTTCCGCTTCTTTGGTGCATTTTTTTAGCATCAGCCAGCGAGGACTGCGAGGAATGGTGAAAAGCAGCAGCAACCACAAGGCGGCGGGGATCACCTCCATTCCTAACATAAAACGCCAGGGATGATGGGCAATCCCGATTTCTTTAACCCAAGCCCACTGACTTTGGCTTAATTGGAGAAAATAATAATTACTAAAATAGGACAAGGCGAAACCAAAAACGATATTCAGTTGATTGACTGACACCATTTTTCCGCGATGCTCCGGCGCACTGATTTCAGAAATATAAACCGGCGCAATAATCAGGGAACAAAAGGCCATACCGCCAATAAAACGGGCCGCTACCAGCATCCAGTAATTAAATGCCAATGCTGAACATATTGCAGAAATCAGATACAAAACCGCAATAATAATCAGTGTTTTCCTTCGACCTATGCGATCACTGATGATCCCTGCCCCAAGCATGGCAATCAGTGCTCCTAGCGTCGGTGAACTGACCACAAAGCCCTGTTGCCATTCTGTTAAACCAAATGCTTTATCGATAAAGCCAATGGCACCAGAAATCACACTGGCATCGAAACCAAAAATAAATCCCCCCAACGATACGATAAGCGTAAAGTGCAGTGTGGGTGAATACAAACTACGCATCCGGCGCTCTACCTAGGGAAGCCCGTGCCACTAACTCGGGCACAAAAAGGTGCTCAATTGGTTGCTTACTTTTAACGTTGTACACTTCCTGCAAGATCCAGTTTGCCGCCATTTCTCCCATGGCACTGATGGGGTTTTCCACGGTGGTTAATTTAGGAAATAAATAACGAGAAAAAAGCACGTTATCAAACCCCACCACAGATAAATTCTGAGGCACCGACACCCCCGCTTCCCGCGCTGCCGTCATCGCCCCCGAGGCCATTTCATCATTGGCGCAAATAACGGCTGTTAACCCCGGGGTTTCTTTTAACAGGGTTAAGCATCCGTTTTGCCCCGACAATTCATGGTAATCCCCTTCGTAAATTGGAGACTGAGCCCGTTCGATGCCATTTTCAGCCAAAGCACGAAAATGCCCCGCTAAACGATCCCGGGCATCTTTTTTAAGCAAGGGACCGCTAATGTAACCAATCTGTTTATGGCCTTGGTCTAACACCGCTTTGGTGGCAATGTAACCGCCTTTTTCATTATCGACCACAAAGCAGCGGGATTCGATGCCTGTTACCTGTCTATTAATAACGGCCACTGGCACCTCAGACTGTGCCAGGGCTTTCAAATAATCGTCAGACACGGCTTCAGCATGGACAATGAGGGCATCACAACGACGGCTCTTTAGAAAATCAATGGCTTCAAGCTCGCTTTTTTCATCCACATGACCTGCGGTGATGATAACGTGTTTGCCATTGTTTTTTAGCACCTGCTCTACGGTGCTCATCAAATCGCCAAAATAGGAGCCGTGTAATTCGGAAACCAACAGACCAATACTGTTGGTGCGATTTGAAGCTAGGGATTGGGCAATGGCATTCGGTTGATAGCCCAAAGATTCCATTGCATCCAGAACTTTTTGACGTGTTCTCTCACTGACTTTTGCATTTCCATTCATTACGCGAGATACCGTTGCCAAGGAAACCCCGGCCGCCTCTGAAACTTCGTAAATGGTCGCCATAATAAAGAATTTAACCGTTAATTAAGATAGTCCAATGTACCGTTATTTTTCATTGTGCTCTAGTTTCTAATAACAAACGGTACGCCTTTGCACTTGCTTTTAATATTCTCTCTTGCTGTTGATAATTCACATAAATCAGGCCAAAACGTTTTGTGTACCCGAGCGTCCACTCAAAATTATCCATCAAACTCCACGCAAAATAGCCTTTAATATCCACACCGTTTAACACGGCATGATGAACCGCATTTAGATGAGTATGAAAATAATCGATACGTGAATAGTCCTTTATCTCGCCCTTTTCCAAACTATCGTCCATGGCCGCACCGTTTTCGGTAATATAAATCGGAGGCAATGCATAGCGTTCATGCAGATCAGTCAACAAGGTGCTAAATGCATCGGGTTTAATTTCCCATCCCATGGCCGTAACCGGCACATCCTTAGGCGGCACAACGTAAAACCACCCGTGATCATCAGCGGCATACACGGTGGGGTTATAATAGTTAACCCCCAGATAATCCAGCGGCTGATTAATCAACGCCATATCCCCCGGTTCGATGGTGGGTTTTTGCTCCGGTGTTAGCCGGTGAAAAACATCCGGATACCGTCCTTCCATCAAAGGCATAAGATACCACTGGTTGTGGTATTCATCGGCTAATACGGATGCCATTTTGTCATCATGACACTCGGACGCAGGATAACAGGTAGAGAAATTCAACACGATCCCATGCTTTGCCTGCGGGCAAAGTTTGCGCAATACCCCAAGGGCTTTGCCGTGTGCCACCAAAAGATGATGAGCCGCCTGACGTCCATTGGCCGTGCCGGTTTTTCCCGGAGCATGAATGCCACATTCGTAGCCTAAATAAGCAGAACAAAAGGGTTCATTTAAGGTGGCATAAGCGGTCACTTTGTCGCCTAACGCCTGCGCCACCATAGTGGTGTAGCGCACAAAGGCATCGATAGTATGGCGATTAAGCCAGCCCCCTTTGTCTTCCAGTGATTGTGGTAAATCCCAATGATACAGGGTAACAAAGACCTTGATGTCCTTCGCCACCAGCGCATCGACCAATTTCACATAAAAATCAAGACCGCCCTGATTAACACTGCCATCGGTGCGCATCACCCTTGCCCAAGATATGGAAAGACGATAGGCATCCACCTTAAGATCGGCAATCATTTCCACGTCTTGTTGCCAATATTTAACATGTTCGCAGGCAATGTCGCCGTTAGATCCATCTTCCACCGCACCGCTGTGCAAACAAAATGTATCCCATATGTTATCGACTCGACCCGCTCTATCCCCTTCAATTTGAAAACTGGATGTGGCAACGCCATAAATAAATCCCTTAGATAACAGCGGAGAACCCGGTGGTAGGGATATGTTTTGCATCATGAAAACCTTTTAAAGAATGCTCGTCTTTGGAAAAAACCGATATATCAAGACAAACAATACGCCTTATTTTGTTAATAATTCTGTAAATAGCTTGCAAAATGTAAGCGCTTACAAAATAATACTTGTTAAATGTAAGCGCTACCAATTGTTAATTTAACATTAAATGCGCAAAGTTAACACTGAGAGGATATTGTGGATACATCCGTACAACCCAAAGTCGAGACAGACACCACATATAATCAAAACAGTAATTACAGGTTTGCGCTGGTATCGCTGACAACCCTGTTTTTTATGTGGGGATTTATTACGTGCCTAAATGACATACTCATTCCTTATCTTAAGGGGGCATTTAATCTTTCCTTTACTCAAGCAATGCTCATACAGTTTTGTTTTTTCAGTGCTTACTTCATTGTTTCATTGCCTGCCGGCATGCTGGTTTCCCGCATTGGCTATCAACGGGGGATAGTTATGGGTCTGATTGTGGCCTGTTGCGGGTGTTTGCTATTTTTACCTGCCGCATCCAGCGGTATCTATGCCGTTTTCCTCATCGCCTTATTTGTGCTTGCCTCTGGCATTACCTTGCTTCAAGTGTCTGCCAACCCCTATGTCAGTGCATTGGGCGACCCCAAAACAGCACCATCCCGTCTGACCATGACCCAGGCATTCAATTCATTTGGCACCACGGTTGCTCCCTTTTTTGGTTCTTTTCTCATCTATGGAGCCACCGGCGAACACGGCGTCACCAGTGCATCGGATGTACAGCTTCCCTATGTCATCTTGGCATTAACGCTATTTACGCTGGCATTGATCTTTTTATTTTTAAAACTGCCGGCGCTACATCAGGTGGGCGAGCGAACCCCACTTCGTTTTAAAGGCGCTTTGCAACACCGACATCTGGTACTCGGTGCCCTGGGTATTTTTATGTATGTCGGTGCAGAAGTTGCCATCGGCAGCATGTTGGTAAGCTATTTGGTGCAACACTCAGATAGCGGACTTACCGAAGCCAAAGCCGCCACATACATCGCCTACTATTGGGGCGGCGCCATGGCAGGCCGCTTTATTGGTGCGGCAGTGCTACAAAAACTCTCAGGCGGCCTTGTACTGGCTTTTAACGCATTCATTGCCATTGGGCTTATTGTCTTTTCGATGATGAGCACCGGCGATATGGCCTTGTGGAGCATACTAGCAGTGGGCTTGTTCAACTCCATTATGTTCCCGACCATTTTCAGTCTGGCGTTGCACGGTTTAGGGAAAGACACCCCCAATGGTTCAGGCTTTTTGTGCCTGGCTATCGTAGGCGGCGCCGTTATCCCCTTACTGCAAGGCATGTTGGCCGACAGTATTGGCGTCACCCTTTCCTTTTTATTGCCCGCCTCCTGCTACCTTTACATCGCCTATTATGGCTTGTATGGCAGTCGCGTCACGCAATCTAATATCAATTAAGGATTTACTATGCGAACGACAATTTTTGCATCCATTGTGTCTGCCGCCCTCATTGGAGGTTGCGCCGGACCAGAACAACAAGTAACGCAAACCGATGCCAATTTGACGGCAAAAATCTGGCCGAAGTTAGATATTGAAGTTAAAAAAGATCCCGTGGTTGAACAGCGTGTCGACACCCTACTCAAGGCGATGACCCTTGAGCAAAAAATCGCGCAAATGATCCAACCGGAAATTCGCAATATCACCGTCGAAGATATGCGTAAATACGGATTTGGCTCATACTTAAACGGTGGTGGCGCCTTTCCGGATAATAACAAACATGCGACTCCGGATGACTGGGTGAAGCTGGCCGAAGATTTGTATCAGGCGTCAGTGGATGACAGTCTGGATGGTTCAACGATACCTACCATGTGGGGAACGGATGCGGTGCACGGCCACAACAATGTGATTGGTGCCACCCTATTCCCTCATAATATTGGTCTGGGTGCGGCCCATGATCCGGCATTGGTAGAAGAAATTGCCCACATTACGGCCCAGGAAGTCATGGCCACCGGCATAGACTGGGTGTTTGCGCCCACGGTAGCGGTGGTACAAGACGACAGATGGGGCCGAACATACGAAAGTTATTCGGAAAACCCGGCCGTGGTACGGGAATATGCCGCCGCAGTGGTTAAAGGGCTACAAGGCGCGGCAGATAAAGACTTTCTCAGCGATCAGCGGGTTATCAGCACCGTAAAACACTTTGTTGGCGACGGCGGCACTGTGGGGGGAGATGATCAAGGTGACAACATTGCCAGCGAACAAGACTTGTTTGCTATCCACGCCCAAGGCTATGTGGGCGGTCTGACCGCGGGCGCGCAATCTGTGATGGCGTCCTTTAACAGCTGGCATGGCAAAAAACTTCATGGCTACAAGTATCTGTTAACTGATGTGTTAAAAGATCGCATGGGCTTCGATGGATTCGTTGTGGGTGACTGGAATGGGCACGGTCAGGTCAAAGGCTGTACCAACGAAAGCTGCGCCCAGGCTATTAATGCCGGTTTAGATATTTTTATGGTGCCCAGCGACTGGAAACCCCTATATAACAATACTATTGCCCAAGTAAAAGATGGCACCATCCCCCTCGCCCGTATCGATGATGCCGTGCGCAGAATTTTACGGGTAAAAGTACGGGCCGGCCTGTTTGATAAGCCCAGCCCTGCCGCCAGACCCCTTTCTGGAGACTCATCGCTGATAGGCAGTGAAGCCCATCGCGAGGTAGCCAGACAAGCGGTAAGAGAATCCCTGGTATTACTGAAAAACAAACAGCACCTGCTGCCACTTGATGGCAAGCTAAATGTCCTTGTGGCCGGCGATGCAGCAGACAATATTGGTAAGCAATCCGGTGGTTGGTCAGTCACCTGGCAAGGCACCAATAATACCAATGCGGAATTCCCCGGCGGCTCGTCGATTTATGATGGCATAAAATCGCAGGTTGAAGCAGCCGGAGGGCAAGTCACCTTGTCCGTCGATGGCTCCTTTAGCAGCAAACCCGATGTGGCCATTGTTGTCTACGGCGAAGAACCCTATGCCGAAGGCCATGGCGACAGAGAGACCCTTATCTATCAACGAGGCAGCAAGCGTGATCTGGCGTTGCTGAAAGCCCTTAAACAACAAAATATTCCTGTTGTTTCTGTGTTTATTAGTGGCCGTCCTATGTGGATCAACCCTGAACTGAATGCGTCAGATGCGTTTGTCGCAGCCTGGTTACCCGGTTCAGAAGGCAAAGCCGTAGCGGATGTTTTGTTCGGCTTGCAAGATTTCAAAGGGAAACTGCCCTTTTCGTGGCCAGCCACACCGACTCAGGTGGTGAACCTAGGTGATGAAAACTACCACCCACTATTGCCCTATGGCTTTGGATTAACTTTCAATGACGACAATGTACTTGGCGATGATTTGGATGAAACCATCCCAGAAAGTCAGAATGATGATCAGCCGATTTATCTTCTGTCCGGTGCAGTTCAAGCGCCCTGGGTATTGTGGTTACATTCACAAGACGCCAGCCTTGAGGTCAATGCCAATACCCATACCTTAGGTGCGTTAACCTATCGCACAGTTGATAAGGAAATTCAGGAAGACGCCCGTAAACTGACCTTCGACGGCACCGCGTCGGCCAGCTTACGTTTTGCCAGCAAGAGCTTTTTCAGAGAAGACTTAAGTGCCCAGGAGGTCGCAAAAGCCGCATTAACATTCAATGTTAATCGCCATACTGACCTCACCGGTCCGATAACCATAGGCATGAGCTGTGAGGGTGAAGGCGATGCGCCGGGAAGTTGTTCTGCGCAAATGGATATCAGCGCCCAACTGCAAGCCTTACCTGCAGATACCTGGTCCTCCCTCAGTATTGATCTAGCCTGCTTTGCTGACCGTGGCATCGATTTTCAGGGTATTGTGGTTCCCTTTGAATTGAAAACAGCAACAAAAGCTTCGTTAAGTATTGCTGATATTCAGTTCGTTCCTAATGCGGCAGCCCAAGCAACACTGAGCTGTCAAGATTAACGCGCCTTGGTATTCCATTATCGGGTACCACTAAATAGCATGCCGTTCACCTAATGTGAACGGCATTTCAGATTGATGATAACCCCCTCTTTTTCAGAGGGGGTTATTTTTTCTAGCCGTCGAAGGCTGCGATGGCGATATTTTTTTCGCCTTGCCCCAGCAAAGCAAACCATCAACGCCCTTCCATACAAGAATATAAAAAATCCGATGCACAAACGCACCGGATTGGTTCAAATGACAGTCCTGACAGGCAGAACCTAACGGCCTGCCATCTTGCCAGTCAGCTAGAAGGTATAGCGTGCTCCAACAGTATAACGAGGCCCATACTGGCGAGCATATAAAAACTGCTCCTTAAACCTGCCATAGCCTCGCTCAGTTTCGTTGTTAATATTCACCCCTTCCACAAACACGGTGAAATTGTCGTTCAGCGCGTAGTTTATGCTGGCATCCCATTGCCCGTAACTGTCAGCTTGGGTAGCCGGATTATCCGATGATCCCTGGGCCTGTCCCATCCCCACCACATAATCGGAACGCCAAGCATAAGTGATTTTGGCAGACAAGCCCTCTTTTTCATAAAAAGCCTGAAAATTGGCAGAATCACTGATCCCCACAAGGGGGTTTTGTTCTGTCAAATCATAGGGATCATATTCCACATCACCGTCAACCAAGGTGGCATTCACACCAATACCAAAACCGGAGTTACCAAAAGTATGCTGCACTGCCAATTCAACCCCCCGCACCGTCTTTTTGTCATCCAGATTACGGGGTTTAGTTACACGCCAGGTAATCAGCGGATCGCCATCTTCAGGTTCAATCACACCATCCGCGTCGGCATATCCGTTTGCAACAAAGTAATCATAAATGGCACTATCGGTAGCCTGCACCCCTTCGGCTTCTAAAGCACTCACGGCTTCATTCCACCTGGCTCCTTGATAAATGTCATACAGGCCATCGAAGGTTTCATCCGCAGCCTGATAATCAATATAATTTTTCACGGTTTTCTGAAACCATGCGACAGAGGCATAGCTGGACTCATCGTAATACCATTCCAAGGATAAATCGAAATTCGACGCCATATAGGGGCGCAAGTCAGTATTACCTTCAGACACGGTGCGTGCGCCGATTTTCGGGCTGCCACTAAAAGAACGGCCACCCTGTAACAAGCCTATGGGTGCCCGAGTAATGGATTTACCCCATGAAAAACGCGCCACTATATCGTCGGTAACATCCATTTTAATATCTAGCATGGGCAGGAAAACGTTATACTTGCCAGTGAAGTCCTGAAGTTCGACTTCTGGTTTATACACTGTTATCCATTCTGACGCGGCTACCCAATTGACCTGAATGGGCACCAGTACTTCTGCGGAACTGGGCACTTCAGTTTGTTCATAACGTGCGCCCGCATTAACCTGTATATAATAATCGCTGATCGCAAAATCCCATTCGCTTTGTATATAAACAGAATCGGTGGTCTCTTCCACAAAGTTAACCGTAGGTGTACCGGTAAAGTTGGGATCGATGGAGTAAGCATTACTTTCTCCCACCACATCCGCGGTTAAATAAGCAAGTTGTCGGGCAATGGCCTCATCAAAACTGAAGGTATAATAGTAATCAGGGTTAAGGGCATTACCTCCGCCGTCAAAAGCAGTGAGAAAATCGCTGGTATCTTCGCGGACAAACATATTGTCAGGAAAGATTTCTGTATACGATGGACTAAAGCCAGGTCCTCCCCGTAAGCCACTCCATGCTGAATATTCGTTCAGACTTTGCTTGGTGCGAGCAATACCAAAATCCACGCTAACAAGAGGAATATCCCATACGGAGTTATACCAATTGCCATCAATTTGCAGTTGCTGAATCTCAGAGCGTCCTACGGTATGGGTAAATTGGCTGAAGTTAGAATCAATTTCGCTTGGTAGCAGTTCGTTGGTGCCATTCTCCCAGTTCACGTAAAAACTGGGAATTTCACCTGTCCGATATTCATACACTTTTGATATCAATTGGTTCGATCCTAAAATCACCTGTCCGGAGGCCCCTAAACCCTCATCATAGCCGTTGTCCGTTTCATTACTGGAATCATGATAATCAACGGATACTTGCCAATCGTCATTGATTTGCCAGTCGATATTGATACCCACAGATCGCGCCTCAACCCGAGTGGTCTCTCTGCTAGCGGTAAAGGAGCCATCATCACCACTAATATCGGCATAGACAGCGGTGCCGTTTTCATCCAGCTCATAGGCGTTAATATTGCTTCCGAAATTGTTCCAAATTCCCCATCCCACCGTGTTGGTGCCTGTAGTCGCTCTGGACGCCGTATAATCAAGGGTGGCGGTGAGATTATCCGTGGGTCTGACCTGCAGTGTCACTTGTGCATTGGTTCTCTCCCGCTCGACATCGGTAATACCGTAGTTCATGTCTTTGGGGAAAAACGCCACATCGGTAATCTTCGTTCGGTTATCAATAACGTTTGCGGCGTCAAGATCAGGCAAATCCGCATTTTCCTGTAACACCCATCCCTGAATACTGGCACTTTGTTGCTGAAAATCCCTTTCCTGATGAGAAATGGAAATCCCCATACCAAACATGTCGTCATTAAAGGTATTACTATAAACACCCGCAATTTCCGGAGTAACATCATCACCGGCCACATTGGAGGTATCATAAATCCCTTTTGCAGATACGGAAAAATGCTGTCCCGGGTTATTCAGTGGCTTCATGGTAATAATATTCACCGTTGCCCCTAATCCGCCACTGGGGTTTTCTGCCCGGGCTGTTTTCTGTAACTCCAAGGTACTTACCCCTTCCGAGGATAAGTTTTCCAGATTATAAGAGCGGGTAAATCCGGTACCGGGCATTTGACGGCCATTTAATGTCACTAAATTAAATTCTGGTCCGAACCCCCGTACCGTAATTTGGCTGCCTTCACCGTTTGAGCGACTAATGGTAACGCCGGTAATTCGCTGGAGTGCTTCGGCTAAATTTGTATCGGGGAATTTACCGAGTTCTTCTGCCGAGATGGCATCCACAACACCACTGGAGCCGCGCTTAAGATCCATGGAACGCATTAAGCTTCCGCGAATACCACTTACCTGGATAATTTCCACATTTTGCTCGTCCGTTTCATCAAGGGTTTGCCCTAACACCAAGGGACTTAAGCTGGTCCCCATCAGCACAGCGATGGATGTGGCAAGCCGGGTCATGGTAAAAGTTGAATTTTTCATATCTTCCCTACTCTCTTTTATCAATTTTTGTCTGTTGCTTACATAATGTGATTTACAATCAAAGCACGGCTATTGAGTGGTAATTACCGCGTTATCCACGCGATATACCGCACCTTCGCCCTGGCCCCAGGCCGGGAACATCATCACCACATCGATTTCGCTGACATCTAATCCTGCGTCATACAGGGTCTGCAAAGAAAAGGTATAGGTTTGCCACTCCCCTACCACAGGCTCTGCACCTTCCAGGCTGGAAGAAAGCGGTAACTCCACGGCAGTTGCTGCATCACCTGATTCAATTTTGAACAGCCAGGCTGCACTGGCATCAATGGGTGCCGAAACCACCTTCATCTCAAATTGCACCACACCATCGGTGAGCAAACTGGTGGCATCAAAATACACGTCATCATCACCAAGAAATCCCATCACGGTAGCCGTACTGCCAATACGAAACTCGGCAACCACACCATGGGTATCATCATCCACCTCTTCGGTGGGCGTTGAACCGCCACAGCAATCCCAGATAGACCACTGTTCAGCGACCGTCTCATCAAATAAGGTTAGGGATTGTGTATCCGTACTAGTTGAATCAGGGTGATAGATAGCCACGTTATCTAAACGATAAACTGCGCCATCCCCACTTCCCCAGGTAGGAAAAACCATGATCACATCGATGGCAGAGATATCCAGGCCTTGGGCCTGTAAGTCAGATATCAAAAAAGTATAGGTTTGCCACTGATCCACTTGCGGCGTTTGCGCTTCCACGCTGTCAGTAAGGGGCAACTCAACGGCCGTAGCGCCATTATCTGATTCGATCTTGAACAGCCAAGGAGTATCACTGTCAGCGGGCATAGTTAAAACGCGCATATCAAATTGCACGATGCCACCATCAGCCAACGCTGAAGCATCAAAGGGCGTATCACTGCCACCGGCATCAGATCGGGTGTTAAAGCCCATCACGGTAGGGTCTGTACCAATACGAAATTCCGCCGTTATGCCATGGGTATCATCATCGATTTCTTCGGTAGGTGTAGTGCCGCCGCAACAATCCCACATGGGCCAGTCACTATTTTGTTCATCGTCAAATATCACCAGCTCCGGGTAAGCGCTGTCCTGGGAGATTTCCACATTGGCCATGCGATATACGGCCCCCTCCCCTGCCCCCCAAGCTGGAAACACCATAATCACATCAATGGCACTGGTGTCTAAGCCACCATCAGCCAACTCCTGAAGTGAAAATTCATAGCTTCCCCATTCACCCACCGCAGGTACAGCGCCAACCTCTTCACCCGGCCCGGTATAACCACTCATCAGTGGCATATCTACCGCGGTGGTGCCTTCGGCGCTTTCAATTTTAAAATACCATTCGGCAGAGGCATCTATTGGCAAGGAAAGCACCTTAAGATCGAACTTTACGCTGCCGTTTTCAATCATAGGTGAAGCGTCAAAAGTTGAGGCTTCGCCGTCGGGATCAGTGATGAACTCATCACGACTGATAAAGCCAACCACCGTCGCTTCCGAACCAATACGAAACTCATAAACCTGACCTTGTGCTTCATCATCTACCAAGGCAGGCGTAGTGGAACCACAACAATCCCACGCGGGCCAATCTGGGTTCACGTCGCCATCAAAAATGGTTAGGTTTTCTGCCACTCCCGATGACGGCGCAGACGGGATAGGCGCATCACCTTCAACCAGCGCATCGTCCAGAGAATCATAGCCAGGCCGCACGGTTTCACAGCCTGCGCCCGTATCAGGGTTGGCAGAACACTGGTATACCCGAACATAGTCAATGGCGTAGGTTTGACCATTAACGAAAGCTTCTGCATCTATGCCGGTTTCATTCACGGCTTCAGGCCAGTTTCCGCCAACCGCAAAGTTCAAAATTAAATAGAAATACTGATCGAAGGGCGCGTTATCCCAATGGGTGGTTAACTCTCCGGTCACAAGGTCGTAGTACTCAGCAAACCATCCACGATGCACAAGCCCCGTGGCTTCCCCGTTACTGTTATATCTCACCTCAGAACGGCGCTGAGTTGCGTACAGATAATCATCCATATACCAGCGGATTTCGCCTTCCTGCCATTCAACGGCATAGGTATGAAAATCATCGGCAGGATTCTCACCATCGGGTAAACGATAAGCTTGGCCAGAGCTGGAATTATCCGGCCATTCCTTCCCATAATGCAGGGTGCCGTAGATATGGGCTTCAGGATTGCCATCGGCATCCAGGGCTTTTAAATTCACTGACTCAAGAATGTCGATTTCACCGGACTTAGGCCACCCGCCATACACTTCATCAGTGGGCATCATCCAAAATGCCGGCCAGCTCCCCTGCCCTGAAGGCAACTTGGCGCGCATCTCGATGCGCCCCTATTTAAAGTCCGCTTTATAGCGTGTGATAAGCCGAGCCGAAGTATAGGGTTTGACGGC
>NZ_JBAHZB010000072.1:0-17838 GCF_036697315.1 Alteromonas sp. 14N.309.X.WAT.G.H12 | reverse complement strand
CCTTCTGACCACTCTTTATTCTCAGCGCGACGAATAGCAAAATGCATCCAAGCTAACGCCGATACACAAACGACAAACAGCAGCATAAAGCAACTTTGCCAAATGCCAATGACATCGTTCAACATACCGAAGGTTAACGGCAGAAAGAAGCCTCCTAAGCCCCCGACCATACCTACAGCACCACCGACAACACCCACGTGTTCTGGGTAATAAACAGGAATATGCTTAAATACAGCGGCTTTGCCCAAAGACATGAAGAAACCTAATACAAATATCAGCAGAACAAAAACCACCAAAGGCGTCTCAAGGGAAAAGCGATAAATGTGTTCAACCCCGTGAACTTGATACTGTGTAGGCGGATAGCTAAGTAAAAAGGTACAAAAAACCGACGCGCTCAAGGTCCAGTACATGATTTTTCTGGCGCCGAATTTATCTGATAACCATCCTCCTAGCACTCTAAAAAGAGAAGCCGGAACGGTATACAAGGTAGCGACGATACCCGCCGTAACCAAATCAAGATGGTATACCTCTGTGAGATAATGGGGTAACCATAAAGCCAACGAAACAAAGGCACCAAACACGAAAAAATAATATAGCGAAAACCGCCAAACACGAATGTCTGATAAAGGTGCAAGCTGTTCAATAAGTGGAATGGATTTAACTTGCCGTTCACGGGAGACAGGATCTGTTTTTGCAAAAATAATGAAGCCTATTCCCACACAGGCCAAAATAATTGCATACCATTGGGCAGTTACCTGCCAACCGAAGGCAAGTAGCAGAAAAGGAGCACCAAAACTGGTTATCGCCGACCCCACATTCCCGGCTCCGAAAATACCTAAAGCGGTCCCTTGTTTTCCCGCCTCATACCAGGTTGAAACATACGCGACACCCACGATAAAACTGCCACCCGCAAGACCAATTCCCAAAGCAGATAGCAACAACATGGGATAGCTGGAGGCCACAGTGAGTGAAAACACGGCCATTGCAGTCACGAGCATAAGTAGGCCAAACACCCAGCGCCCGCCAAATCGATCAGTTAGTACTCCCAAAAATAGTCGGCTTATTGATCCGGTTAGGATGGGGGTGGCCATTAAGAGCCCTAATTCCGTATCAGATAGACCTAACTCTTGTTTTAGTTTAATTCCCAAAATCGAGAAAATGGTCCAAACAGCAAAGCAGATTGTGAACGCAAATGTGGACAAAAATAGGGCTTTTCGTTGTTCAAAATTGGATATTCGATGAGCTTTGTTGATGCTTGTCATAGGAGGCTCCGGGCAGTATATTTAACCCTAATATAAGCGTCTTGCAGCTTGAGTAAAATATGCAGGAAGAGGCACTAATTCCGTTAAATATTACCCCCTATTAGGTAGTCATGTTGGCCCAACAATCCCGAAGTTAACATCACGCACACAGGTACACCGCACCTTGGTTCAAAGCCATCTTATGCTTTTTTAAGGCCAAACTCGAAATCGTTATTTTCCTTACTTAGCAGACAACTAGGCGCATCCCGTTGCCGGTGAAAATCAGGCTCGGTAAAAACAGTCATCAAAAAACTCAATAAACTGAGGTGCCATCACCCTCAGATAGCTACCCCATCAGGGATAGGTCCCTACCTATTAGAAGAAATATCTTTTTGTTTCTGGGGTCATTAAGCTGTTCCTATAGGCGGGAGAAAACCCCAAAAACGCAGTAACAAAATACGATTTAACGCGTAAAAATGTAAACCCCAGTGTGGGGAACGGAGAAAGAGAGTGATGGCGCATTGTTGTGATACACCAGGCCTAATGCCAATTGAACTTGCGATGAAGAAAATCTGGCAAACTATCCTGCCGCTAACAGAGCAAGAAACAGTATCGTTAACACAATTGGTCGGTCGCGTTTTAGCCCAAGATATTTGCGCTTTGATTGATGTGCCCGGCTACGATAACTCGGCGATGGACGGCTACGCCTTACGCGCAGAAGATGTGGCGCAATTTGGCACCCTAAGACAAATTGGTAAAAGCTTTGCGGGAACCCCGTTTTTGGGCACCGTGACTCCAGGACAGTGTGTGCGGATCATGACCGGCGCCTGCATTCCTACTGGCGCCGATGCGGTGGTTATGCAAGAAAATACCGAAGCGAAAAATGACGCCATCAGTGTACTTTTTCCGGTCAAGGTTGGGGAAGCGATTCGCCGCCGCGGTGAAGACATTCGTATGGGAGAAAAAGTCCTCGCCAAAGGACACAAAATTAGCCCTGCGGATATTGGTTTGCTGGCATCCGTTGGCGTATCCCAGGCAAACGTTTTCAGAGCCCCTAAGGTAGCTATTTTTTCCACCGGTGACGAGTTACGTCAGCCCCATGAAACCTTGCCTGAAGGTTGTATTTATGACTCCAATCGTTACGCGCTTCAAGCACTGTTAACCCAAGCCGGTATGCAGGTGTTGGATTTAGGTGTCATTGCAGATAACCCAAACAAGATCCGCAATGCGTTTTTGCATGGGGATGAAAACGCCGATGTGGTGATCACCTCCGGCGGCGTATCCGTTGGCGAAGCCGACTTCACCCGGGAGATACTTGAAGAACTCGGTCAAATTGATTTTTGGAAACTGGCCATTAAACCCGGTAAACCGCTGGCTTTTGGGCGTTTACCTAATAGCTACTTTTTTGGATTGCCCGGCAATCCCGTGTCATCAATGGTAACCTTTCACCAAATTGCCCTGCCTGCACTTTTTTGGCTTAGTGGAAAAGCCTCACCTATCCAGCGCTTGCGCCTAAAAGCAAAAGCCTTGGCCCCTTTTAAGAAGCGTCCGGGACGAACGGATTTTCAGCGCGGCACCTACACACAAGATCCCCAAGGCAACCTAACCGTTAAACCTTTAACCAACCAAGGTTCCGGCGTGCTCTCTTCTATCACGAAAGGGAACTGCTACGTTGTACTTGAAAACGAACTAAATCAGGTAAAAGAAGGCGAATACGTAACCATTGAAGTGTTTGATGAATACTTCCGAGCCAACTAAGGGGAACGGATAAAACCAAGGCTAGTGGCCAGGGTAAAATATGGACACAAGCCGTATCCGGCCGTTGCGCTAAGGCGTTCTGGTTTTACAGGGTGCCACTTGTGTGTTGTTTAAGTGAGGTACAAAGTTACACGGCCCTTGTTCACCATTTAACTGAGCACAAATAATGCCTTCCCATGCAGTACGACATGCCCCCGTACTGCCAGGTAAACAGAAAACAATGGTGTGATTGGCAAATCCGGCTAGGGCGCGGGACTGAATGGTGGAAGTACCAATTTCCTGAAAAGAAATATGTCGAAATAACTCACCAAACCCATCCACCTGCTTATCAAATAACGGCAGCATGGCTTCGGGGGTAGAGTCACGTTCGGTAAATCCCGTACCTCCGGTAATGAGCACAACTTGAATCTGGGGATCTGCGATATAGGTCGATGCCAAGGCACGAATTTGATAGATATCATCAACAATGATGCGACTGTCTATCACGTTGTGACCGGCCTTGATGGCGCTGTTACGTAAATAGTCACCTGACGTATCATTCGCTTCAGTGCGCGTATCCGATACGGTGATAACAGCAAGATTCAGTGGTACAAATTGTTTAACTGCATGACTCATAGCATATTCTCTAGGGTGTTACGTTTGACGATTGCCTGCCATTGGTCAGGCGTATTGGTATTGGTCAGTGTATGGACGCTTTTTAACGGCAGAAAAAGCATGGGGAAACGGGAAAAAAAACGTCCTACAGAATAACTACAGCCCCTTGATAGGGTGTCCTGTAGCGGTTTCAATAAGGAGGCGGGATCATAGATAAAAAGCGGTAAATTATGATCTTTATAACAGCAAGTGGTTTGTTTGTTTAAGCCAGCGCAAACCAAGGTTTTAAGTGCTTCGTGAGTGACTAACGGCAAATCCACCGGCAGCACTAAAAGCGGCCCGGTGATTTTTCGATCACAGGCGGCATGAATACCGCTCAAGGGCCCTTTATCAACGAACACATCGGCAATATGTTGAGGATGGCCATCATTGCGGCTGACAAACACTTGTTTAGCGCCAATTTCCTTTAATATCCGTTGACCCCGAGCTAATAAGGTTTCTTCTCCCCATAGGAGCTTCGCTTTATCTTGCCCCATACGAGAGGACTTACCGCCGGCTAAGATTAGACCATTAAAATCCCCCAACTTATCCTCCCAACATGGCTAACTGCTTGGTGGCACCGGTAAAACCTTGATCTAACAAATGGGTTCCTTGTTTATAGTTCATCAGCGCTTTCACCGCATCACAGGTGCCTTGTACATCACCTTGCTGCAAATAAGAACGCAGGGAAAACCCCTTTTCGGCAAATAAACAAAGGTGCAAATTGCCATGAGAAGATACCCGTAACCGATTGCAAGAATGACAAAAGTCCTTGCTGTAAGGCATGATGAGCCCCACCCGCCCTTGATATTCCTTATGCTCAAATTCTTGTGCAGGCCCTGCCAGTTTATCGCGAATGATCTGTGTCCAGCCTGAGCTCACCAATTGTGTAAGAAGCGCGTTGCCGGAAAAATGATTGCGTTCAAAAAAACGGGCGTTGTCACCGGTTTGCATCAATTCAATAAAACGCCAGGTCACAGGGTGATGTTTTAAATACGTAAAAAATGGTGCAAAAGCCTGAGTGTTATACTGGCGCAACAGTACGGTATTAAATTTCACCTTGGTTAGCCCCGCTTCAAAGATGGCCTCCACGCCGCGCATAACCCTATCTAACATATCTTTACCTGTGATAGACGCAAACATTCTAGGTTCAAGACTGTCGGCACTGACATTAATTGAGGTTAAACCGGCCGCAACATACTCGTGGCTTTTCTTCGATAAATTAAAACCATTCGTGGTTAATGCGATTTGCTCAATGCCCGGTGTTTGTTTGCAGATATTGATGATCTCGGTAAGGTCTTTTCGTAATCCGGGCTCTCCCCCGGTAATACGCACCTTACGGGTGCCCATATGAGCAAAGGCCGCCACCAGCGTTTCTATTTCCGGTAGCGTTAAGTAGTTTTTAGGAGAATCGCAATCTCCCCCATCGGGTAAACAATAATTGCAACGAAAATTGCACATGTCTGTGACAGACAAGCGCAAATAGTGAAAACGTCGACCAAAAGTATCTTGCAACATAAAAATAAACACCTTTCCAAAAGTACACGCACGGCGTGTCAGGAGGTCGTCAGATTTCTCTATTCGGCCCGGTGGCTAGCGCCACGGCCTATCTACCCTACCGATAGGGCTTAGGTAAATAGGCTCGGAGTTTGCTAAGTAAGATCTATTGTAATCAGCTTAGTTATTTATGTAAGTGAGCTTAAGGAATACCTCTTTGGAGATAGTAATCCCTACTGTGCTTGTTGTTCAACCATCCACACTGCGGCTTCAACCCTTGAGCGCAAACCCAATTTTTTGAGTAGATGTTTTACATGGACTTTTACTGTGCCATCGGAAATATCCAGTTCACGGGCAATCACTTTATTACTCATTCCCTTGGCAATTAAACTTAGAATTTCGTATTCCCGATTGGTTAAACTGCTTAATTCTGCAACAGGCTTAACCGATGGCCTTCTTAACGCCGTCGCTAACACTTCAGTAATGGTTTCACTAAGCACCATTTTCCCATTCAGTGCGCGTTTAATATTCTCCAACAAAATTTCCGGGTCGCTGTCTTTAAGTAAATAGCCATCAGCTCCCTGACTAATTGCATTCACAACATCATCATCGGCATCAGAAACAGTCAGCATAACAATGCGAGACGAAACGCCCTTATCCCGCAACTGTTTTAAAGTCTCTAATCCGTCCATCCCCTGCATATTCAGGTCAAGTATGATCAAATCGGGCTCAAGTTCACAGGCGATTTCAATAGCGTCTTCGCCATTGCTGGCTTCCGCGACTACCTCCATGTCATCTTCCATTAAAACCAGTTGATTCAATCCTTTGCGTAACAAAGGATGATCATCTACCAACATGATGCCGGATTTTTGTGACAACATAGAAATGCTCCTTAAACCTACCTAAATAAATAACGCTATTAGCCTACATCCCACCAAGGTAAACCTTGATATAAATCATCATAGTGCTATCTAACCGATTGCCCGGAATAACCCCATAATTCTACGTCGTTCATAATAGCGATAACTTACTATTTTTAAAGAACAAAATAGTAACGAATGGCAAACATACCCATTTGTAGGTACCTAAAATTACCTTAATACACTAACTCTTAAGACACATTGTGAGGCAATGAATATGCCTTCATAGTGCACCTTCTAAGTTGTAAAAGTAGGAGCGATGTCGTTATGTCTGACCTAAAAACTTGGTTGCCCAATAACCGTGATTTTTGGCATTCGCAGGGACAAAAGATCGCGCCTAAGAATCTTTGGATTTCGGTACCGAGTTTGATGTGTGCCTTTGGCATATGGATGCAATGGAGTGTCATTAGTGTACAAATGCTGAATGTGGGCTATCCCTTCGATCTCTATAGCTTATTCAGTTTAATCGCCGTTGCCGGTTTTAGTGGCGCTACGTTGCGCATTTCATCGAGCGTTCTGGTTCAATTGTGCGGAGGACGTAACACCTTATTCATCACCACAGGTTTACTGCTATTACCTTCCCTTGGGATCATCATCGCCTTGCAACGGATTGACACCCCGCTGTGGATATTTCAGCTATTGGCACTTTTATCGGGTATTGGTGGCGGTAGCTTTTCATCGTTTATTTCCAATACCCACTTTTTTTATCCTAAAAAGCAACAGTATTTTATACTTAATCTAACCGCCGGCATTGGGATCTATGGCATCGTGTTCGCGCAGGTACTCATCCCCTTATTGATGTCTTATGGTGTATTTTCCATGGTAAGTGGTGAACCCAGCTTGCTTATTCAATCGGGAAGCAACATCTTAGGCAGTATCCAAACCAATCACCCCCTTTGGCTACAAAATACAGGGTATTTGTGGCTGGTTATCTTGCTCCCCTTAATGGTTCTATTGTGGTTTGGCTTAGATAATATCCATACAGCCAATGTCACGCCAAGATTGCCCTCTTTATCTTTCGCTTTTCTTACTATTATTTCAATACTGACCCTCGGCTTACTGTTGTCTGCGTTAGGGCTATGGCTCACGATGCCAACAAGCAATAAGGGAGAGCACTTTATACTGCTCAAAGAGCTGGTTATCATCGCAATTCCCCTTGTGGCCAGCGTGATATTTAAAACCTTAGCTAAGCATAAACGTCTCAATGCCGCCCTTCCACATCGTTTACTTTTCTGTCCAAGAACATTCATGCTCAGCTTGCTGTATATCATGTTTTTAGGATCATTTATGGGCTTTGCCGCAGCCTTCCCCCTTACCATTAAAAGTCTATTTGGCTATTCTCATGCATTCGAAAATGAGGCTTTACATGCAATGGCTAACCCGAATGCCCCAAGTGTGCTGGCTTACGCGTGGATTGCGCCCTTAATTGGCATACTCATTCATCCTTTCGGCAGTTGGATCGCCGAAAAGACAGGTGGAAGGGGAATAACACGCTTAAGCGCAGTCATCATGATCCTTTGTTCGCTGGGCATTGCCTATTATGCCCATCACGCATTTCATTCAATAACGCCGGAAGAATACTTCATTCCTTTTTATTTATTGTTTTTAGGGCTTTTTGCCGCAAGTGGTATGGGTAGCGGCTCGGTATATCACATGCTATTTACCTCCATTCCCCCAAGGCAATTAAGAATGACTTTAATTTGGATGTCTGCCCTTGCCGCTTATGGCGTTTTTTATATCCCCATGCAAATTGGAGAGCAAATCAAGGCGGGAACACCGGAACGGGCAATGCTGATCTTTTCCATTTTTTATAGCTTTTGTATTGTCATTCACCAGCTGTTGAATTTGCGTAAACGCACAGAAAAGGTATACCCCATCTAACTTGGGTCAATTTCACTTATCCCTTGCACCAAACGCGATAACAACAATCACCACCCCCCATGCACCACGGCTCGTATATCTCGCGTTAGGCCGTTTGTTTCTCCTGTAGATAGTCAGGTTTGAATGTAAAGTAAATCCCCGTTCCTCCCTGCGCTCGTCGTTCAACGGTTATGTCGCCACCAAGATGTCGACTACGCTCTTTCATAATGGCTAAACCATAATGATTCAGCTTTTCTGAAGAAACGGGAATACCAATACCGTTGTCTTCTATTGATAGGAATACCGATTTATCAGCTTGTTGCTGCACACTGATTGTTAACTGGGTGCCTTTACTGTGGTGAACCGCATTTTGGCTGGCTTCTCGAATAATCTGCAACAAATGAATTTCTTCATTGGGCGTTAGAGGGATATTGTTAAGCTGGTAATCTAATGTAATGGTCAAGTTAGACTGCTTCATTAATTGTTGCACCGTAACTTGTAATGCGTTTAATAATCCCGACCCATCAACTTTCAAACGGAAGGTGGTAAGCAGTTCTCGCAACTGTCGATACGCAGATTTCAGCCCGTGTTCTAGCTCTGCTGACACATCATTAATGGTGTTTTTATCTTCTTTTTTAATGGCATAATTTAAACGTGTCACCTGAATTTTTAAGTATGACAATGCTTGTGCTAAGGAATCATGGAGCTCTCTGGCAATAACAGTGCGTTCTTGCATTAATGCTAATCGTCTGACTTGTTCTTCTTCTGTTTTCAAGCTAAGGGCAATGGCCAACTGATCAGAAAGGGTATTGAGTAACTGACGTTGCCACTGCTCTAATTGGGCATTTGCCGGCGTACGAACAATTAATACGCCGTAATTCGTTTTATTCCGAGAAACTGAAAAGTTGTAGATCAGAATATTATCTTGCTGTATTACCCCCTCACGGGAAAGACAACTTACGCAATCGTTTTCATGGCACGGTTCATTCTTGTGATGTGTCGGTTGCAATTGTAAGTAGGGAATTTCGCCCTTTTCGGTAAATAAGCATAGCTCGATATCATCGATGAGAATTATGGTTTTAAGCTCATTAATAATGGCACTAAAATCATCGTATTCGGGCCCATGTTCTGCGGTTTTTTTGGCTGTTTTGTATAGAAATTTCAGCAATGTGTTTCGCTGCTGTAGATCCTTGGTCTTTTCATCTACCCGTTTTTCCAAGTCACCATACATATACCCGATGGCGTTACTCATTTTATTTATACTTTGGGCCAAAGCGCCTAATTCGTCCTGCTGGTGAACCTCAACCCTGCAAGTAAAATCCCCTTGGCCTATTTGGCGGGCAGTACGTGTTAGCTCATCTAACGGTAATTCAATTTTTACTTTTAGCCAGTGCTTAATCGTTAACGACAACATGACGGTAAAAAACAATGCGATAACCTGCACCAAACGTAAGGCTCTTGCTCTTTTCTCTGCGTCGCCTTGAATGGCGCGAACCATCTCATCGATTAAAGCCACTTGGTGCTTTAATGCGTTGTCCATCCACTGATAATCATCGTTTTTTAGCGACGACTGAATCGTTTGCCAATTGGATTGTGCAAGGTTAAATAACTGGGCAATTTCAAAATTATCATTTTTTACACGGGTAAACACGGGGTGCTGCCAACTCTGGTTTAGCTGCGCAATAGCCTGGGACCTTATTGCTTCATCGTTTTGTAAACTTAACCATCCCAAGCGGTATGTTTGCATACGCAGCGCTCCCGCTTTATTAATGGCCTGGGCGTGACTATCGGCTTTATCTGATAACCAGTAAGATACCAGCATAGTGCCTATGGCAAGAGTAACAATGCAGGCCAATGCAATGTTAATACGAGTAACAATAGAAGAAAATGGACGCATAACCCCTCCTTAGAGAATAAGCATACGCTAAACGCCGTCAAAGGTCAGCGACACCCCATCGCTAAAGCAACGACGCAAACACGGGATAATTTGAGCTACCCCTTTTTATCCAGCCCCAAAAATCAAGACTAGCCACAAGTACCAACAAGCACTATTTACCATTTTATTATCAAATAGTTACGAAAAATAAAATATACCACCTTAGAGGTATCTATGGCCGAAAACACCAGAATTCGGCCTATGGCTGAACCTCGTCAAATCAAGCATCATTCAGGGGTTATTTCTATTGTAAAAAAAAGAGTCATTGCATTATGCGTGCATTTAGAACCAACTCCAGGAGCCAATCATGAGTCATCTGTTAGACAAATTGCGCTTTTTTAAAATACGCAAACAGCCATTTTCCAATGGTCATGGCGTAACCACCAATGAAGATAGAACCTGGGAGCAGGGATACCGTCAACGTTGGCAACATGACAAAATTGTTCGCTCAACCCACGGCGTGAACTGTACCGGTTCCTGTAGTTGGAAAATTTATGTAAAAGACGGGCTTGTTACTTGGGAAACACAACAAACGGACTATCCTCGTACCCGCCCTGACCTTCCCAACCATGAACCCCGTGGTTGTCCTCGAGGCGCGAGTTATTCTTGGTATATCTACAGTGCTAATCGCCTGAAATACCCTAAGGTTCGTCAACAATTAATGAAACTGTGGCGCGAAGCCCGTCAAACCCACTCCGATCCCGTGGACGCTTGGGCCTCTATCGTTGAAGATCCAGCAAAAGCAAAAAGCTACAAAGAACGGCGAGGACTAGGTGGCTTTGTTCGCGCCAGTTGGGATGAAGTGAATGAAATTATTGCCGCATCCAATGTATACACCACAAAAGAGTACGGGCCAGACCGTATCTCCGGGTTTTCTCCCATTCCGGCAATGTCTATGGTGTCCTACGCGGCGGGCGCGCGATATTTATCTCTTATTGGTGGTAACTGCTTAAGTTTTTATGACTGGTACTGTGACCTTCCCCCAGCCTCCCCCCAAGTATGGGGAGAACAAACCGACGTTCCGGAATCCGCCGACTGGTATAACGCTAACTATATCATCGCTTGGGGTTCTAACGTGCCACAAACTCGTACCCCTGATGCGCACTTTTTAACAGAAGTACGCTACAAGGGCACAAAAACCTGTGTCATTACTCCTGACTATTCTGAAGCATCAAAGTTCGGTGATACCTGGCTTGCCCCTAAACAAGGTACCGATGCCGCGCTGGCAATGGCTTTTGGTCACGTTATTCTCAAAGAGTTCCATGTCGATAATCCCAGTGAATATTTTCAAGATTATGTACGCCGCTATACCGATATGCCTATGCTGGTCATGCTTGAAAAAGGGGAAAATCATTTAACCCAAGGACGTTTCCTACGCGCCGCAGATTTAGTAGATAACTTAGGCGAAGAGAACAATCCCGATTGGAAAACCATTGCTATCAATAAGGATGGCCGCCTCACCAGTCCTAACGGTTCAATAGGTTACCGCTGGGGGCAAAAAGGCAAATGGAATCTTGAGCAAAAAGATCAGCAAGGAGACCTATCACTGTGCTTGTCGTTAAAAGACGCATACGACGAACTCGCTGATGTCGATATGCCTTATTTTGGTGGCGCACCCCACGAATATAAATACTTCCAGCATACTGAACACAGCGAAGTACAGGTTCGTAAAATTCCGGCTAAACGCATCACCTTAGCCGATGGCAGTACGGCACTGGTTGCCACCGTTTTCGATTTAACCTTGGCGCACTATGGCGTAGAGAACGGCATTGGTGATAAAAATCGAGCCCAATCCTACCAAGACAATGTTCCCTACACCCCTGGCTGGCAAGAAGCCATTACCGGCGTAAAACCTGACGACGTGATCCGCATTGCACAGGAATTTGGCCGCAATGCTCACAAAACCCGTGGTCGCTCAATGATCATTGTGGGCGCAGGGTTAAATCACTGGTATCACATGGACATGAACTATCGTGGCCTGATTAATATGCTGATGATGTGTGGTTGTATTGGCCAAAGTGGAGGTGGTTGGGCTCATTATGTTGGCCAAGAAAAACTACGCCCTCAAACCGGTTGGACGCCATTGGCATTTGGCCTAGATTGGCAGCGCCCACCTCGTCACATGAACGGCACCTCTTTCTTTTACAACCATGCAAGTCAATGGCGATATGAAAAACTCAATATGAGTGAAATTGTGTCTCCGTTAGCCAACAAAGAAAAGTGGAATGACAGCATTGTCGATTACAATAGCCGTGCCGAGCGCATGGGTTGGTTACCGTCAGCGCCACAATTGGGGACAAACCCACTTAAATTAGCCGCACAGGCAAAAGCCGCCAATATGGATGTGCAAGATTTTGTGCTTCAACAACTTAAAGATCGCAAAATCAAATTCGCGTGCGAGCAACCTGATAACCCTCAAAACTTCCCACGCAATATGTTTGTTTGGCGTTCCAATTTGTTGGGTTCATCCGGTAAAGGCCATGAATACATGTTGCGTCATTTACTAGGTACCAAACATGGTTTACTTGGTAAAGATCTAGGCGAATCAAACGCCACTAAACCCAATGATGTTGAATGGAATGACGAGGCTGCAGAAGGCAAAGTGGATTTGTGGGTAACCTTGGACTTTAGAATGTCTACCACCTGCTTGTATTCCGATATCGTTTTACCCACGGCCACCTGGTATGAAAAGGATGATATGAATACCTCGGATATGCATCCGTTTATTCATCCGCTCACCGCGGCTATCGATCCGGTTTGGGAAGCACGCAGCGACTGGGAGATATTTAAAGGTATTGCAAAAGTATTCTCAAAAGTCAGCGAAGATCACCTCGGTGTTGAAACAGACGTGGTCACCACGCCAATGCACCACGACACACCAGCGGAATTATCTCAGCCCTATGGCGTAAAAGCGTGGTGGAAGGGAGAATGCGAAGCTGTGCCTGGCGTAACAATGCCTCATATCAATGTTGTTGAACGTGATTATCCAAACACCTATGCACGTTTTACATCCGTTGGCCCCTTACTGGAAAAAATGGGCAACGGCGGCAAAGGCATTAGCTGGGACACCAAAGCCGAAGTGGATTTCCTGCGTAAATTAAACCGTACCCACACCGAGGAAGGCACCAATAAAGGAATGGCAAAAATAGACAGTGCCATTGATGCCTGTGAAGTCATTTTGTCATTGGCACCTGAAACCAACGGTCAGGTGGCAATAAAAGCTTGGGATGCTTTAGGTAAGTTTACCGGTCGGGATCACACCCATTTAGCCCCCCCTAAAGAAGATGAAAAAATTCGCTTTAGAGACATAGTGGCGCAACCGCGCAAAATTATCTCTTCTCCCACCTGGTCTGGGCTGGAAGACGAGCATGTTTCCTATAACGCAGGCTACACCAATGTGCATGAGTTAATTCCTTGGCGCACAATTACTGGCCGACAACAGTTCTATCAAGATCATGAATGGATGCGGGATTTTGGTGAACAGCAGTGCAGCTACAAACCGCCAATTAACCTTAAAACTGTAGCCCCTGTGCTGAATAAGAAACCCAATGGCAACAAAGAAATTGTACTGAACTGGATAACGCCCCATCAAAAATGGGGAATACACAGCACCTACTCTGACAACCTTTTGATGTTAACACTGTCACGGGGTGGGCCCATTGTCTGGATCAGTGAAAGTGATGCCGCTAAAGCCGATATCGTCGATAACGATTGGATTGAAGTGTTCAATGTTAACGGTGCCATTGTTGCCCGAGCGGTTGTTTCCCAACGTGTTCCGGAAGGAATGAGCATGATGTACCACGCCCAAGAACGGATAGTGAATATTCCGGGGAGTGAACAAACAGGTACCCGTGGCGGCATTCATAATTCCGTAACCCGCGCAGTCATGAAACCTACGCACATGATTGGCGGTTATGCCCAGCAAGCCTATGGCTTCAACTACTACGGTACGGTGGGCTGCAACCGCGACGAATTTGTCGTTATGCGCAAAATGGATAACGTTGACTGGCTTGATACCAAATAAGGTGGAGTGAATAAAATGAAAGTTAGAGCTCAAATAGGCATGGTGTTGAATTTAGATAAATGTATCGGCTGCCATACATGCTCCATCACCTGTAAAAATGTCTGGACCTCTCGGGAAGGCGTTGAATACGCGTGGTTTAATAACGTTGAATCAAAACCCGGCGTAGGTTTCCCTAAAGAATGGGAAAACCAACAAAAATGGAATGGCGGCTGGGTACGCAACGGCCAAGACAACCTGGAACTGAGAATTGGCGCGAAACGGCGGGTTTTAGCCAATATTTTCGCCAATCCCGACTTGCCCGAAATTGACGATTACTACGAACCTTTCGATTTTGACTATCAGCATCTACACAATGCAGAAGATAGTAAACATCAGCCGGTTGCCCGCCCTCGCTCCCTAATTACCGGCAAGCGAATGGAAAAAATTGAATGGGGACCGAACTGGGAAGAAATTCTCGGGACAGAGTTTGCCAAACGCAAAGCCGACCAAAACTTTAATGAAGTGGTGCAAAAAGACATCTACGGTCAGTTTGAAAAAACCTTTATGATGTATCTTCCCCGCCTGTGTGAACACTGCCTTAACCCCGCATGTGTTGCGGCTTGTCCATCAGGGGCAATTTACAAACGGGAAGAAGATGGCATTGTGCTGATTGACCAAGACAAGTGTAGGGGTTGGCGCATGTGCGTGTCAGCTTGTCCCTACAAAAAAATCTACTATAACTGGAAAACCGGTAAGTCTGAGAAATGTACCTTCTGCTTTCCTCGTATTGAAGCCGGCCAACCTACAGTTTGCTCTGAAACCTGTGTGGGAAGAATTCGCTATCTGGGTGTATTGCTGTACGACGCCGATAAAATTGAAGCGGCGGCGAATACCCCAAATGAAAAAGACTTGTACCAAGCTCAACTGGATATTTTCCTTGACCCCAATGATCCTAAGGTCATTGAAGCGGCAAAAGCCGAAGGCATTGGTGACAACTGGATCCAGGCTGCACAGCGTTCTCCTGTGTATATGATGGCCATTGACTGGAAAGTCGCATTGCCATTACATCCAGAATACCGCACTTTGCCAATGGTATGGTACGTACCGCCCTTGTCACCCATTCAAAGTGCCATTGAAGCCGGCCATGTGGGCATGAACAATGAAATTCCCGATCTTAAATCACTGCGCATTCCCCTTCGCTATCTTGCTAACCTATTGACGGCAGGAGACGAAGCGCCTGTGGTTAAAGCCCTAGAAAGGATGATCGCCATGCGTGCTTTTAAACGTTCACAGCAAGTGGATGGTGTAGAAGATTTAGACGTACTTAAACAGGTTGGATTAACCTCAACACAGGTGGAAGAAATGTATCGCTATATGGCATTGGCCAATTACGAAGACCGTTTTGTTATTCCCACCAGCCATCGTGCATATGCTGAAAATGCCTATAACTTAAAAAGTGAGTGTGGTTTCAGTTTTGGTAATGGCTGCGGCGGCGGTAATAACAGCGTCAGCTTATTTGGTACTAAAGCCAAAGGGGTACGCCAAGTTATCCCTGTTGAGATTAAGGAGTAATCACGATGAAAATTTTACCCTTACTCTCATTACTGCTGGATTACCCTCAACAAGGGATAATCGACGCTCAAGATGAATTATTGGCTCTTGTCGATACATCTGATTTAAACATTGATGATAAAAATGGCCTCAAACAGTTCATCCAACATCGTTGCAGTGGCGATCTTATGAACTGGCAATCGGAATATGATGGTTTGTTTGAGCGCGGTCGTTCACTTTCATTGCTCATCTTTGAACATATCCATGGAGAATCCAGAGACAGGGGCCAAGCCATGGTCAACCTCCTTGACCAATATAAAGAAGCTGGGCTGGAACTTGGCGTAAAAGAATTACCCGATTATCTTCCCTTGTACCTTGAGTTTCTCTCCACCCAAGGCCAGCAGAACGCACAAATCGGATTGGAAGAAATTGCGCCAATCTTAGCCGTGCTCGCCTGTCGCGCTGACCAAAGAAAAACGGATTACGCCGTACTTTTCCATACCCTATTAAATTTATCTAAGGCTGAAATTGACCTAAGTGATATTAAAGCTCAGATCAGCACAGAAAAAAGGGATGATACTCCCAAAGAGTTGGACAAAGTGTGGGAAGAAGAGATGGTCACCTTTATGGGAAATGAACAGGCAAACGCTGGCTGTGGCACTAGCAATAAACCCAGCGAACAACAACGCCGAGATCATTTTATTCCGCTGAACAATGAACTACAAAGCGACGCCACCATTGCGTTCGATTCTACAACTAGCGCCAAAGGCGTTTAAGGAGCATTCAAATGGCACATTTTAATACCTTTGCTTTTGGTATATATCCTTATATTGCTCTGGCAATAATGTTTATAGGTACCTGGATCCGCTACGACCGCGAACAATACACATGGAAAAGCAGTTCTAGTCAATTGCTCGAAAGTAAACAATTGCGAAAAGGCAGCATTGCTTTTCATATTGGTGTTTTGGGAATTTTTTTAGGTCACTTGTTTGGCTTATTAACACCGTTGGAAGTCTGGCATTTGTTTGGCGTTACGCCCCAAATGAAACAAACACTCGCCGTTGGTGCCGGTGGATTGTTTGGCCTCATTTGCTTTTACGGCTTAACCATTCTCATTAAAAGGCGTTTATTTAATCCTCGTATCAGAGCAACCAGTAGCCCAATGGACATTGCCATTCTGTTTTTATTGTATGCGCAGTTAATTTTAGGCCTTTGCTCTATCTTTGTTTCCCTTGGTCATATGGATGGCGCCGAAATGCTCAAATTAATGACTTGGGCGCAAAATGTTGTCACCTTCAACAGTCAGGTCGCGGTATCCGCCATCAGTGATGTTCATTGGATCTTTAAACTTCACGTCATACTTGGAATGACATTGTTTGTGGTGTTCCCATTCAGCCGCTTGGTGCACATGCTCAGTGCCCCGGTTCAATATCTGGTTCGCCAACATCAAATCGTGCGCCAACGGTTTGTCCGTTAATCATTAACAGGGTTGCGCCGCAGAACGTTTTGCCAATATCAAACGTTCTGCCGTTAATCCATGGCGTTGTTGTTAAATTCAATTGTATACCTGTTGTGAGGCACTCATGATACAAGTTAACCAAACCACCATTAGTGAACAAGCTGTTATGGCCGAAGTTCAATATCATCCCGCGTCAACGAAACGCGCGGCTACATTAAAAGCCGCAGAATCATTGATTATTGGTGAATTGTTGCGTCAGCGCGCTAACGCATTAGAGCTTGTCACGTCAACGAATCCCGCCGAAGAAGAGCGTATTTTAGATGAGCTCATCGCTCGTGAAGTCGCGATCCCTACCGCCACAGAAAAAGAATGCGAGCAATATTACAAACAAAATCCCAAACGTTTTGAAAGCTCCCCGCTATTAGAGATAAGTCATATTTTACTGGCGGCGTCACCTGACGATGATAACGCCCGAGTGGAAGCCAAAGCACGCTCAGAAATCATCATCGAACAATTGCAACAAGGGGAGCGTTTTGCTGATTTGGCCAGACGCTATTCAGCATGCCCTTCCAAAGAGACCGATGGCAACTTAGGGCAGATTAGCCGAGGACAAACTGTTGCTGAATTTGAACGCCAAATTTTTAATGCTCAACCAGGTTTAATGCCGCAGGGAATAGAAAGCCGATATGGCATTCATGTGGTCTATATTCACCGTAAAATCGAAGGACAAACATTGCCATTTAATGCAGTAAAACAACGCATTAGTGATTATTTAAATGAAAAAGTCCGTCGCAAAGCCCTAGCCCAATACATCCATCAACTTATCATTGAAGCAGAGATTCATGGCTATGATTTTAATCTGTCAGATTCTCCGCTAATGCAATAGCTCCGGAAATTCAACCGATCTAGCCATATTATTTGCAAGCTAAAAATCACGCTCTGTTTTTTCCAGAGCGCCTTATACCTCCGATGGAGTACCC
>NZ_JBAHZB010000071.1:16352-17874 GCF_036697315.1 Alteromonas sp. 14N.309.X.WAT.G.H12 | reverse complement strand
CAACTGTTCTGGGCGAACAAGTCATTGCTAAATTAGAAGAAGGTGCAGCGTCGGCTAAACAAGATGCGGCGCCTGCTGCTGATAAAAAAGCAGATGCGCCAGCAGCAAAAGAAGAGGCCAAACCTGCCTCTGGTGGTAAAACTAGCGATATTAAAGTGCCGGTATTACCTGAATCCGTTGCTGATGCCACCATTGCTACTTGGCATGTGGGTGTAGGTGAAGCGGTAAGCCGTGATCAGAATCTTGTTGATATTGAAACAGACAAGGTTGTGCTTGAGGTTGTTGCTCCTGCAGACGGTTCGTTATCTGAAATCCTAGCCCAAGAAGGTGAAACGGTTACGGCAGAAGCGGTTATCGCTAAGTTTGTAGAAGGCGCCGGTGCGAGTGTTCCAGCATCAGCAGCAGATGACAGTGATGATGGACAAGACAGCGATGCCTTGAGTCCTTCTGTACGTCGTTTGCTAGCGGAAAAAGGCGTGGATGCAGCGAAAGTAAAAGGCACGGGTAAAAACGGGCGTATTACTAAAGAAGACGTTGAGCAATACCTGAAAAGTGGTAGCGATGCTAAATCTGCAACTAAGGCTGCGGCATCTTCAGACAGTACAGCTAGCTTACCAGCTGGTGAGCGTACAGAAAAACGTGTCCCTATGACCCGTCTTCGTAAAACCATTGCCAACCGGTTATTGGAAGCGAAAAACTCTACAGCTATGTTGACCACGTTTAACGAAGTCAACATGAAGCCTATCATGGATCTGCGTAAGCAATATCAAGAAAGCTTTGAAAAGCGTCATGGTATTCGTTTAGGATTCATGTCGTTTTATGTTAAAGCGGTAACAGAAGCATTAAAACGCTTCCCAGAAGTAAATGCTTCTATTGATGGTGATGATATTTGCTATCATAATTACTTCGACATTTCGATTGCTGTGTCTACGCCACGAGGTCTGGTAACTCCTGTACTTAAGGATACGGATACTCTGGGTATGGCTGGCGTTGAGAAAGGCATAAAAGAGCTGGCACTTAAAGGTCGCGATGGTAAATTGTCCATGGCTGAGCTGCAAGGTGGTAACTTCACCATTACTAATGGTGGTGTATTTGGTTCTTTGATGTCTACGCCGATTATTAATCCGCCACAAAGTGCTATCCTTGGTATGCATAAAATCCAGGATCGGCCAATGGCAGTTAATGGTAAAGTGGAAATACTTCCTATGATGTACCTTGCCTTGTCTTATGACCACCGTATTGTCGATGGAAAAGAGTCTGTAGGCTTCTTGGTTACAGTGAAGGAAATGCTGGAAGATCCCACACGTTTGTTATTGGACGTTTAATTCTTCCCAATAAACAGTTCAGATAGGTCGGCACAATGGCTGACTTATCTGGCCTTAAATCTGCAATCGCTATGGGTTGCAGATTTAACTAATCAGGTCGTGGAAGCGACTTTTGTCTTACTAAAAATCGGAAAGAAACACCATGAATTTGCATGAATACCAAGGTAAGCAGCTATTCAAAGAATACGGCTTACCTG
>NZ_JBAHZB010000071.1:0-16342 GCF_036697315.1 Alteromonas sp. 14N.309.X.WAT.G.H12 | reverse complement strand
TTTCTGAAGGATACGCATCAGATACACCAGAAGGGGCTGTTGAAGCGGCCGACCGTATCGGCGGTGACGAATGGGTTGTAAAATGTCAGGTTCACGCTGGCGGTCGCGGTAAAGCGGGCGGCGTAAAACTTGTCAAAGATAAAGAAGACATTCGCGCTTTTGCAGAAAAGTGGCTTGGCAAAAACTTGGTGACGTTCCAGACGGATGAAAAAGGTCAACCGGTCAGTAAAGTGCTTGTTGAAACCTGCACAGACATTGCCAATGAACTGTACTTGGGTGCTGTTGTAGACCGTGGTACACGTCGCGTAGTTTTCATGGCTTCTACAGAAGGCGGTGTTGAAATTGAAACCGTTGCTGAAGAAACGCCAGAAAAAATTCTTAAAGCTGAAATTGATCCTATTGTTGGACCTCAGCCTTACCAAGCCCGTGAAATGGCCTTTAAATTAGGTTTAGAAGGGGTTCAAATCAAGCAATTCACTAAAATCTTCCTTGGTTTGGCCAAGATGTTTGAAGATTTAGATCTTGCCTTGATTGAAATTAACCCATTGGTCGTTAAAGCTGACGGTGATTTACACTGTCTTGATGCCAAATTGGGTGTTGACGGTAACGCCTTATACCGTCAAAAGAAAGTCAAAGAAATGCACGATCCTTCACAGGAAGATGCCCGTGAAGCCCATGCTGCGCAATACGAACTTAACTATGTTGCACTAGACGGAAACGTTGGCTGTATGGTTAATGGTGCTGGCCTTGCAATGGGAACCATGGACATTGTTAACTTGCACGGTGGAAAGCCTGCTAACTTCTTGGATGTTGGTGGTGGCGCGACGAAAGAGCGTGTGGCTGAAGCATTCAAAATCATTTTGTCTGACAGCAATGTAAAAGCCGTTTTAGTTAATATTTTCGGCGGTATTGTACGTTGTGACATGATTGCCGAAGGCATCATTGGGGCAGTTAAAGAAGTGGGCGTAGAAGTACCTGTTGTTGTGCGTCTAGAAGGTACCAATGCAGAACTTGGCCGTGACGTTTTAGCGAACTCTGGTCTGGATATCATTGCTGCAGAATCGCTAACGGATGCAGCACAGAAAGTTGTAGCTGCAGCGGAGGGCAAATAATGTCTGTATTAATTAACAAAGATACCAAAGTCATTTGTCAGGGTTTTACTGGCGGACAGGGTACATTCCACTCTGAACAGGCTATCGCTTACGGTACGCAAATGGTTGGTGGTGTTACACCAGGTAAAGGCGGCACTGAGCACTTAGGTTTGCCTGTTTTCAATACAGTACGTGAAGCGGTTGAAGCGACTGGCGCCACAGCGTCAGTGATTTATGTACCGGCTCCTTTCTGTAAAGATTCAATCGTTGAAGCGGCGGATGCTGGCATCGAGCTTATCGTATGTATCACCGAAGGTATTCCTACCCTTGATATGCTTTACGTAAAAGAATACGTCAATGCGAAAGGCGTACGTATGATCGGTCCTAACTGCCCAGGTGTTATCACGCCAGGAGAGTGTAAGATTGGTATCATGCCTGGCCATATCCATAAGCCAGGTAAAGTGGGTATTGTTTCTCGCTCTGGTACATTGACCTATGAAGCGGTTAAGCAAACTACCGATGAAGGCTTCGGACAGTCTACTTGTGTTGGTATTGGTGGTGATCCTATCCCAGGTTCAAACTTCATTGATATCTTAACCATGTTCCAAGATGATCCTCAAACAGAAGCGATTGTTATGATTGGTGAAATCGGTGGTACTGCTGAAGAAGAAGCGGCTGCTTTCATCAAAGAAAACGTCACTAAGCCTGTTGTTTCTTACATTGCGGGTGTAACGGCACCTCCAGGTAAGCGTATGGGTCATGCCGGTGCTATTATCGCTGGCGGTAAAGGTACTGCGGATGATAAATTCGCAGCGCTGGAATCTGCTGGGGTTAAAACCGTGCGTTCATTAGCTGACATTGGTAAAGCGTTACGGGAAGCCACGGGTTGGTAAGCCGATCTACGTTTTATTACAAGCCCGCTTAACGCGGGCTTTTTTGTGCTTTACCATTTATTTACCCTCAACTATCTAAAATTTGGACTTTCAGGCACACATATTTCATGTATTTCAGTTAAAGCAAAATGAATAAAGTTAGTATCAGTCAGATTTATTGATTATCACTATCTGTTTTTTCAAACATCTTTTGCCACGGGGTTTAGTTATTGTAGGTCGATAACTGAACAAAAAGACATCAAATTTGTGAATATACTATGTGAAACCTGTATCGGAGGTCACAATGAAATCTGCTTTGGTGGTTGAAGGTGGTGCAATGCGGGGCATTTTCGCCGCCGGTGTGTTAGACAAATTTATGGAAGCGAATTATTTTCCATTTGATTTTGGTATAGGTGTCTCTGCCGGTGCGACGAATTTGTCCACCTATGTTACCCGTGCCCATGGTTTAAGTCGCACTATCATCACTGAATTTGCCACCCGTCGTGAATTTTATAATCCAGTCAGGTTTATGCAGGGCGGACATATGACAGACGTCCACTGGCTCTGGCATCACGCGAAGAAAAATCTGGGGTTACCTGTGCCTAGCGCACAAAGCGCCTTTCCCATGTATGTGGGGATCACCAATGTAGATAATGGTAAATGTGAATACCATTTAGCCAGCACCGATAATGTGGATAAATTAATGGTCGCCTCATGTGCCATACCCACAGCATACAGAGAGCAGCCGGTTATCAATGGTCAGCGATACGTTGACGGTGGTGTGGCCGATGCGATCCCTGTGAAACAAGCCTATGACATGGGGGCACGTAACATTACGGTGATACTTTCTCAGCCGCGGGGTTTTATTAAACCGGCAATGAAGTCGACCTGGTTGCTGGAACGGCTTTATGGTCATCAACCCGCATTATTGCAGACTTTGATTCACCGCTTCGAACGTTATAATGAGTCACTGGCATTTTTAGCAAACCCACCTGCAGGTTGTCATATTACCGTAATTGCGCCATCACACAGTTTTTGTGTAAAACGGTTGACCATGAATAGAGCAAAGTTACTCAAAGGTTATGCGCAAGGAAGGCGTATGGGCAGACGGGCATTACATGGTAAGAAGGCCGCCTGACATGGAATTTTGTTGGTAACCCTACCGTACATTTGCGATACTTCCGCCACGTTTTATGGGGGACTGGCCAAATGGCGATACAACAATGTTTTAGCATTGGGTTACTCAATCCGAAAAATCCTACTAACGTGGCTTCGGTTTTGCGGGCAGTGGGGTGCTATCAGGGAAGCAGCGTATTTTATACCGGGCAGCGTTATGCCCGTGCAAAGGCTTTTAATGCCGATACCCAAGCTATGCATAAGGTGATCCCTACCGTTGGTGTTCCCGATTTGCAACAGGCCAAACCTAAAGGGGCGAGAACCGTGGTTGTTGAATTGGTCGAAGGGGCGCAACCTTTACCTCACTATGAACATCCCGATAATGCATTTTATATCTTTGGCCCTGAAGATGGTTCAGTCACTAATGAGATACTGAGATGGGCTGATGATGTGGTGTATATACCCACCAAGGGTTGCATGAATTTGGCTGCGACGGTAAATGTGGTGTTATATGATCGCTTGGCTAAGAGTAATTTTGAAGCCAGTGATGAAACAATTAGAGCATCTCGAGACACCAATAACCGTACACGCATTTTCCGCAAAACCAGTTGTTAACAAGCCCTTCAGCGTGAATTTGTATTAATTTGTAACTTATTAGCTACGCTTTGATGGGTATAAGATCGTAAAACTGTCAGCATTTTTTACGATCTTTCGCTCCAAGAGAAATAAGTGCATTCAAAGGCAGAATTATCTCACCTTTTTGTAAATATATTTTAATTATTAAGATTTGTTAAACTATCTTCTGCTAGACTAAAGATTATTAATCTTTAGTCTATAAATTCTTTTCAAAAACAGTACGTTGAATTTTTTGTGTAAGGGCCTAGGCAAAGAAATTGTAGCAATCTGTTAGTTATTTGTAAGGAATATCGTCAGTTTTAGCCAAAAGAGCAAAAAAAATAAATTTTTATTTGTGAATGTGGTCTGAAACTTGATTAAAAGTACTTACAAAAGTGAAGATCTACATATGATTCACGTAATCTATTCATTGTAAGCGTGTAGTTTCGTTTTGAGTTTTGAAATTACTTTGTCCCCGAATACTTAATTGATGTGGCAATGTGACCGTGTGTGTTGCATGGGTTTTGCGTCATAAATCCGGAGATATTGTTTAAAAGCTCAATTCATAAAATAAAAATATCGCTTAAAAAATCGTTGGGAGTCAGAGTGAAACGTCGCTTGTTAAACGCTTTAAGAAAAGTGCATCAAGTACCGGGTGTTAAACAAATGGTAAAGCCTTTGATCAGGCGTAAGATGAACAAAGCCATTGATGCAGCCGCCACTCACTTTTTCGAACACTTTACTCTTGTTGTTGCAACCGAAGAGAAAGATCAAATTGCCTGTTTTAAGACACGACATCAGGTATATTGCGAAGAAATGGGCTTCGAAGAAGTTCGTCAAACAAAGATGGAGTATGACGAGTTTGATGAATATGCCATTAGTTGCTACATAAAGCATAAAGCTACGGGGGATTGCGCCGGTACTATCCGTGTGGTGATGCCTCAGCACAGTGGTCAGCTTCTTCCCCTTGAACAAAATTGTTCCGATGCCATTCGTATGGACGAAAATAGTCCAACACGGTTTGCCCGGCACTCGGTATGTGAAATATCCCGTCTTGCTATACCCAAACGGTTTCGTCGGCGCCAGACCGATTTAAAATTATCACCGGTGACGGGAAAGTCGCTGGATAAGAATTTAAAAAAATCGAAAAATAACCGCAATTATCCCTACCTTACTTTAGCGTTATATTTCTTTGCCGCCACCATCTGTGTTCTGCGCGATGTAGAAAACGTTTATGTCATGATGGAACCTAAGTTAGCCCGAAGCTTGCGCATGTTAGGTATCGAGTTTAACCAAATCAGTCATGTCATCGAATATCATGGTGAACGGGCGGCATACCGCCTGTCACCGGAAGAGTTTTTGCAACAAATCTCGCCGTCATTGCATCGCTTTTATCACAAGATCACCAAAGAGCTTGAAGGTATACCCAGTTTCGGCGCAATCCACAAACCCAAGCCTTCCAGTCTTACTGTTAAGCAACAGAAGACCAAGGCAGCATAAAAAACGGCAGCAAACACAAGAAAGCCTTGTGTTTGCTTCCTATCTTTCTACTTGTGCGTCATATGTCCGCAGTCGCCAGACTGTTCTCGTTATGTGTCAGTATTTTTTACAAAAAATTAAAAAACTCACAATTACCTCAACGGGTTTGGGCTTTTGCTTTTTTGCACCTGTGCTCCAGCAACCTTGTTATATACCCTATTGGTGAACACGCTTCATGCTATAGGAAGTTGATGTTGTGCTATAAATTTAACCGGCCAGTTGTCGCGAGTATAATTAATCGTAGTGAGCAAACCGACGACAGGGTATAATCGAAGTCTTTCATTGCAATTAACATAAGATAAGGGGAAAGGGCGAATGGCGGAGACGGACAACCATCCGACCAATTTTATTCGGCAAATTATTGAAAAAGATTTGGCAGCAGGTGTGCACGATACGATCAAGACACGCTTTCCTCCCGAACCAAACGGTTTTTTACACATTGGCCATGCAAAATCTATTTGTTTGAATTTCGGTATCGCCGCCGATTATCAGGGCACCTGTAATCTGCGTTTCGATGATACGAACCCGGTAAAAGAAGATATCGCGTACGTTAATGCGATAAAAGAAGATGTTAATTGGCTTGGTTTTAGCTGGGACGGTGACGTTCGTTATTCCTCAGACTATTTTGAGCAATTACATGGGTATGCCCTTGAACTTATCAATAAGGGGTTGGCGTATGTGGATTTCTCTAGTCAGGATGAGATGAGAGAAATGCGCGGCACGCTAACACAACCGGGTAAAAACAGCCCATATCGAGATACGGACGTTGCGACAAACCGCCGGGAGTTTGAAAAAATGACCGCGGGAGAGTACGCCGAAGGGCAGTGTTCTTTGCGTGCAAAAATCGATATGGCTTCGCCGTTTATGTGCTTACGGGATCCGGTGATATACCGCGTGAAATTTGCCCATCATCATCAAACCGGTGATAAATGGTGTGTTTATCCCATGTACGATTTCACCCATTGTATTTCTGATGCCATTGAGGGGATAACCCACTCTTTGTGTACGTTGGAATTTCAGGATAACCGTCGTTTATACGACTGGGTTATCGAAAATATCAGCATTGATTGCACACCGCGCCAGTACGAATTTTCACGTCTGAACCTTGAATACACGGTGTTAAGTAAACGCCGTTTAATCCAGTTGGTGGAAGAACATCATGTGGATGGTTGGGATGATCCGCGGATGCCCACCATTGCGGGACTACGTCGTCGAGGTTATACACCGGCTTCGGTACGTGAGTTTTGTAAGCGTATTGGTGTCACCAAGATGGATAACATGGTTGAAATGAGCATGTTAGAAGCCTGTATTCGCGATGATCTCAATGTTGCCGCACCCCGGGCGATGGCAGTACTTAATCCGATAAAACTGGTTATCGAGAACTTTCCGCAAGGACAGGTGGAAACACTGAGTGCACCGAATCATCCTAATGATGAATCTATGGGCAAGCGTGAAATCGCATTTAGCCGTGAACTATGGATAGAAGCGGAAGATTTTAGAGAAGCCGCCAACAAGAAATTTAAACGACTGGTGTTAGGAAAAGAAGTTCGACTTCGTAATGCCTATGTGGTGAAAGCTGAACGGGTAGAAAAAGATGCCGACGGCAATGTCACTGTGGTGTATTGCCAGTACGATCCAGAAACCCTAGGTAAAGATCCTAGCGATGGACGCAAAGTAAAAGGGGTGATCCATTGGGTTGACGCAACATCCGGTGAAGAGGCAGAGTTTCGTTTGTATGATCGACTTTTCAACGTGCCAAATCCCGCCGCAGAAGAGAATTTTACCGATGTAATCAATCCCGATTCACTGGTGGTGAAAAAAGGTATCGTGGAAGCCGGATTGAACGAAAACCCCGCATCGGGTGGTTGGCAATTTGAGCGAACCGGTTATTTCTGTCTTGATAAAACCTCTACCGCTGCGCTTAAAGTGTTTAACCGCACAGTGGGCCTAAGGGACACCTGGGCGAAAATTGGTGATTAAGACATTCTCACTAGGTTAATAGGAAGCCGCTTTTTAAGCGGCTTTTTTATTTAATGGGATTGAATCTTTAGATGGCGTTGCGTAATCTTTAACCATCCATCTTTTGTTGATGCGCCCATGAATGTTCTTAGATTCGCCATCTTCGTGGTGATAATGATCCTATCTCCCTTCACCAGCGGGAAAAACTATCCTGTGTACTTTCTTGGTGGGCAATCCAATATGATGGGCTATGGCCTGGCTATGGATCTTGATCCTTTGCTTAAGTATCCGGCAAAAAATATTTATATGTTTGCAGGACATCCGGCTTTTGATAATGATCGTCGAGGTGGTGCTGGGGTTTGGGGGCCGCTGGAGCCAGGTACAGGGTTGGGATATAAATCTAATGGCAGAGTTAGCCTGTACAGCCATCGCTTTGGTCCGGAATTAGCATTCGGTCATACCTTATATAGGCTAAAAAATAACACGCCCATTGCGCTTATTAAGTATGCCAACGGCCAGACGGCCAACACTGACAAGACTGACTCGAGCAGTTGGGCGCCGTATTATAATGACGGAAACGGCATCAATCAGTTTGATCATTTTCTCACCACAGTGCGACAAGCATTCTCGGTTCAGGATATTGATTTAGACGGTGAAGTCGATAATTTGATCCCCCGAGGCATTATCTGGATGCAAAGTGAGTTAGACACCGTCCCTAACACCAGTGAGCAAGATGCTTACTACCATCGAATACGTCAGTTAATGAAACTGTTTCGCACCGCTTTGAGAAATGATCGCATCCCCATTGTTATTGGCAGCCTATCAAATTCACCTAACAGGGTGAAAGATGGCAAGACGGTTCCATTAAACAGGGCGCGAGCAGGGCAGGAAAAGTTTGTTAAAGAAGATACTTGCACCTTATTGATCACAGCGTTTGAACATGACGAGCCTGTTGCTGACGGCCAATATTATCGCTCTGACGCCTATCTTCGCCTTGGCGAGCTATTCGCCAAGGCCATGCACCATCTGGAATCTTCCTGTCCTTAATTATTTAGGTTGGCAATCCAAGGTTTGCCCATTCACATCGGCGCTATCGGTGCCCATTAGATAAAGGTAAAGCGGCATGATCTGCTGTGGGGTTTTTAAGGTCTGGGGATCTTCAGCCGGATAGGCACTTGCGCGCATGGCAGTGCGGGTGGCGCCGGGGTTGATGCAGTTAAAACGTATGGATTTGTTGGCATACTCACTGGCCAAGACTTGCATCATGCCCTCGGTGGCAAACTTAGAAACCGCATAAGTGCCCCAAAAAGCCCGTCCTTTCCTGCCAACACTTGAGCTAGTGAAAATCACAGATGCATCTTTGGCCTTAAGCAAGGCAGGCATTAGCGCCTGGGTCATAAAGGCGGTGGCGTTCACATTCACCTGCATAACCGTCAGCCATTCTTCCTCTGGGATATCCGTAAAAACACTCAGGTGACCCAGTTGAGAGGCATTGTGCAGTACGCCATCAAGTTTACCAAATTGGTCAATAATGGTTTGGGTCATATCTTGATAGTGTTTTTTACTCGCTCCGTTTAGATCCAGTGGAATGATGGCCGGTTCAGCATGTCCTTCACTGACAATGGCGTCATACACGGCTTCGAGTTTACTTACCGTTCTACCAAGTAAAATGCAGGTGGCACCATGACGGGCATAGGTTTTGGCAGCTTCTGCGCCAATGCCGTCACCAGCGCCGGTGATAAGAATAGTTTTGTTATTTAACAGGCTAGCTGGCGCTTGATAACGATTGTGCATTACGAAGTGGACCTTTTACTCAATGAAAAACGTCATCATAGCAAAAAACACGGTAAAAGCGATGTACAGAAACGGGGTTATGGGCTAAACCCTAAACAGTACCAAGGAAAAAGATAATGTAAAAAATGTTAACAAAACTTTGCAAAATTTACGCAAACCCCATAATATTGAGCTATATACAACTGGTCATACGAGTTTGCGATTCTCCCCATAACTGTCAAACCAACAACCTTGGGAGGGTATAACCGTTTGATTACAGACAATAACGATAAAGCTATTATTAGGGGGTTAAATGAGAAAACTCATGATTAGTACCAGTGTTGCCCTGGCACTGGGTTTAGCGGGTTGTGGTGGCTCGAACGACACACTGGACGATATTATCGCTGATACACCGGTGGAAACCGCGTATTCTCGCATTGTTTTTAATCCGGGTGACGGGGAACTTAACGTTCCTAACGATATACTTATGTTGCCGGGGGATGACGGATTTTTCGATTACACCTTAAATATACCCGTCGACGATGAAACAGATTTTAGTGATCCCCAAAATGCCATGAATGTGGTGGATGGCTGGTCAACGCAGCAACCTTTTGTGATTGATGTTGAAACCCCAGACGGGGTGACACTTGATGCGGCAACACTTTCTGCAGGTGTACATTTGTTTGAAGCAACCTTAGGTCTTGATCAAAGTGATCCCGACTGTGCAACCGCATCATTGCCTTCCTCAGGATGTAAACTCAATGATGAATTACAATACGGTGAAGACTTCGTCCTGTCGTTAGTCGACGATGACACCATTGGTGTGGTGCCTTTAAAACCCCTTAAACCCGCCCATGGCTACATGCTTGTGGTGACAACGGATCTTAAGGATTCATCGGGTAAAGCTGTTAAAGGCTCCACCTCTTGGGAATTAGTTAGACAAGATATCAATACGCTACCTTTAAGTACCGATGATCAATTGCTGTTACAAACGCTGGTTAATTCCTTGGTGGATCCAGTGATTGATGCCGGTTATGCCCGAGATGACATCTCCTATGTATCTGCATTTACCACCCAAAGTACAGACATTGCATTAAGTACCATTAAATCAGTGATGGTGGCGGAATATGCGACGAGAGCGGCCGCCGGTGATCCCGCGGCGGCCGAAGCGCTTCCCGTGGTGTCTATTTCTGATCCTGAAGAAGATCCTAGTGCGTTAGAAAAGCTAGATGTCATTGATGATGATACCTTGTCTGATGCTGTAACGGTGGGTATAGAAAGCCTGTCAGATGAATTGAGTGCTTATATTCCAACCATTGAAGCCACACTAGCAGCAGGCGGGTTTGATAGCCTGCAAACATGCGACGGTTTAGTGGCCACCTATTCTGGTACGTTGTCTGAAAGTTGGGGGGCATTGAACGATTTTGCCGTGGCGATTGCCTCTGGAATACTTTCAGAAGCAGGACCGTTTTGTGTGGCGTCTCGGTACGATGGCAATATTACCTTGCCTTATTACCTTGCCGAACCGACAACGGAGGATCCCACTGCACCGCTAACGTCTTTTTGGCAGGCAGCCTGTGACAGCGGAATTATTTTAGCGGGCTTATCGGATGAGGTATTAGCAAATGCTACCGCCGGCCCTAATTATGCCTTGTGTGATCAAATCGGTTTAGCGGATTTACGCCTTAACGGAGAGATGATTGATTCGGCACGGAACATTACCCGTTTTAATCCGATGCCGGAGACTGTGACCGAAGATACCATCAATGTGCAAGTGACCATTCCGGATGTTGACGTGGCGGCTGCCCTTGGCTACACCTTAGCGCAACCCGAAGGGGGCTGGCCCGTTGCCATTCTCATGCACGGTATTACAAGTAAAAAAGAAGACATGCTTGCCATAAGTGGGGCGTTATCTCTGGCCGGTATTGCCACCGTTGCTATTGATCAACCATTACACGGTGAACGAGGCTTTGATGTCGATGGCGATGGTGTGGATGACATTAACGCAACGGATATCAGTGCCACCCACTATATGAACCTAAGTTCATTGCCTACGGCCAGAGACAATGTACGTCAAAGCGTGGCGGATTTACTGGGTCTTCGTCTTGGCTTAAATGCCATCAATGATGAAACCAGTGACCAGGTTGCCACATTTGATATGTCTAATGTCTACTTTATGGGCGTATCCTTAGGGGCAATTGCGGGCACTGACTTTACTGCATTAACCAATGAATCCATGGATGGGGATTTAGCCGCATTAGATGGTTTATATAGGGTACAAGCGGCTTCCTTGGAGTCGCCAGGCGGTGGTATAGCCCAATTCCTGATAGAATCGCCTTCCTTCGGACCACTGGTAAAAGGTTTATTGTTATCGTCGGCTTCCGAAGACTTTCAAAGTTTGCTCGTTCAATTATATGGCTCCACGGACGTTACTCAATCTCAGTTAGTTGAAGCCGTGACCTTGTTTTTCGACAATCTGACAGACACGCAACTGGCTACTGTTGAGGCGGTATTTGATGAGTTTGCCTTTGCTGCACAAACTGTGCTTGATGCCGCTGATCCGGTTAACTATGCAGAAACGCTGGGTGAGAATACGCCGGTGCATATGATGACGGTGGTCGGTGACGGTGGTGAAACCAACTTGTCAGATCAAGTGATTCCGGTTACCACGGCAATTCCTTTGTCGGGTCAAGCACCACTGGCCAACCTCATTGGGCTGGATACGGTGAGTACCACAGTATCGGGAACTGACATTAGTGGTTGGGTGAAGTTTACCGAAGGCGCCCACGCGTCGAGTTTAAGCGCTACGGCAAGTGCAGCGACCACCACTGAAATGCAAACTGAGGTGGCCACCTATTTTGCATCCGGCGCCACGCTTCTGCCAGTGACGGATAGCAGCGTTGTGGAAAATTAATGTTTTAGTGAGGCAAAAGGTCGGCAATAAGCCGGCCTTTTTTTGTTTCTACAGCCCAAAAAATAAGTCTATCGTAAGCGATAAAAAACACTGGTAAACTATAGCGCTATTTTGCACCTTATGTTTTTCGACTCACATTGCTGATTCGTTTTAACCTTGTTAGTACACAGGAGAGTAGTTTGGAGTTTTTGTACGAATACGGATTGTTTCTGGCCAAAGCCGTCACACTTGTGATCGCATTCGTTATCGTGCTTGTTGCTATCATTGGTAGCGCGAGCCGTCAGCGACCTGGCAAGGGACATCTGGAAATGACGTCGCTTACATCACAACTCAATGATGTTACCCAATATGCCCGTTCCGTGCTGTTAGATAAAACAGCGATGAAAAAATTGGCAAAAGAACAGAAAAAAGAAGAGAAAAAACAAAAAGCAGATAGTAAGCAGAAAGACGATGCGTCCCGTTTATTTGTGCTCGATTTTGAAGGTTCAATGGATGCCCATGAAGTCGATCGTCTTCGTGAAGAAATCACCGCGGTATTGTGTGTAGCCAAACCCCATGATGAAGTGCTCATTCGATTGGAAAGTGGTGGCGGTGTTGTCCATGGCTATGGATTAGCTGCATCGCAATTACAAAGGATCAAAGAAAAGGGTATTTCATTGACTGTGGCGGTAGATAAGGTGGCAGCCAGCGGCGGTTATATGATGGCTTGTGTTGCAGATAAACTCTTGTCTGCCCGTTTTGCTTATATCGGTTCCATCGGTGTTTTAGCGCAGATTCCAAACGTAAACAAGTTATTGAAAAAACACGATGTGGAATTTGAACAACATACCGCAGGGGATTACAAACGCACGTTAACCGTATTTGGTGAAAACACTGATGCAGGGCGTGAAAAATTCAAGCAGGACTTAGAAAACATCCATGTGCAGTTTAAAGATTGGGTGCAGTCACAACGTCAGTCTTTGGATATTGAAAAAGTGGCAACGGGCGAAGTCTGGTTGGGTAATGAAGCGTTAAAACTTGGACTGGTTGACGACATTATGACCTCGGATGATTACATTATGTCTAACCATCCACAACGTGAAATCTTTGCCGTAAAATACACCATCAAGAAAAATGTTGCGGAAAAACTGGGCCTATCTATGGCTGCGGTAGCTGAAAAATCGGTCATGCGTTTGTTTTCAAAAGCACGACACTGGTTTTAAGCACTTTATCCCATGGCAAAAGAGACAAAATCAAGCATACTCAACGCTGCCGAAACCTTGTTTGCCCAACGAGGTTATGCGCAAACTTCTATGCGTACCATTACGGCGTTTGCCGATGTGAATCTCGCATCGGTGAATTATCACTTCGGTAGTAAGAAGAACCTGATTCAGCAGGTGTTAAAACGCTATTTTGACATTTTAATGCCCCAGTTTGATAAGGTGTTAGACGAATTTGAAATCCAGCAAGGCTCAAAAGGGATCGAATCACTTATGCGCTCACTGGTGTCGCCAATGATGACCTTAAATCAGGTTCGACCGAATGGTACCGAGTTATTTGTACAGCTTCTGGGGCGGGGCTATACGGAAACCCAGGGGCATTTACGGCGTTTTATTATGTCTAACTATGGCACTACGGTGGCGAATCTCATTGCGACCATCCGTCAGTGTTTACCCCATGTGGACGAAGATGAATTGTCATGGCGCATGTATTTTGCTTTAGGCAGTTTTGTGTTTTCCATGTCCTCGAGTCAGGCGCTCACCGAGATTGCCCGCGCAGATTTCGGCGAAGAAGTGGATATACAGTCGGTTATCATGCATATGGTGCCCTTTGTGTCCTACGGTATTACGGGGCGGGTTAATTAGCGGGTATGTTTATCCCAAAATCATTGTTACCAAAGGAGATGCAATGGCCGTTTCACGTCAGCAGTTGATGGCATTTCTCGATGACTTGCTGCAACCCAATCAAATAAAAGATTACTGTCCCAATGGTCTTCAAGTAGAAGGCGCCGAGACCATTAATCACATTGTCACCGGCGTCACCGCCTCACAGGCTTTAATCGATTGCGCCATCGAAAAAAATGCTGATGCTATCTTGGTTCATCATGGCTATTTTTGGAAAGGCGAAAATCCCGTTTTAGTGGGGATGAAAGGGCGCCGTATTCGCCATTTATTTCGCCACGATATAAACCTTATTGCTTATCATCTGCCTATTGATGTTCACCCGCAACAGGGGAACAACGCACAATTAGGCCAATGTTTGTGTTTTGAGAATATCGCACCGCTTCCTATGATGAAGCCAGAAGGGATCATCTATCGCGGCGAGGTGGGTGAAGCCATGACGGCAGGCAACTTAAAAGCCCATATTGCAACGCACCTTGGACGAGATATCTTGCATGAAGGGAATGAACAAGCCATCGTTAATACCGTGGCATGGTGTACCGGTGGCGGACAAGGCTATATTGAACAAGCGGCAGAAGCAGGAATAGATGCTTTCATAACCGGAGAAGTGTCAGAGCAAACCATTCACATTGCCAGAGAATTGAACATCCATTTTTACGCAGCGGGTCACCATGCCACCGAACGGTATGGTGTGAAATCTGTGGGCGAACTTATTGCTTCCTCACTGCCTGTTAGCGTTGAATTTGTTGATATTGATAACCCAGCATAAGATGAAAGAAACGGATCGAAATTTTGATGGTATTGCTGATAAATTTGTAAGAAATATTTACGGCACCACCAAAGGAAAGCTACGCCATCTTTTGCTTCTTGAGGCTTTAAAAGAGACGGTAACCAATAAGGAACCGTTACAGATCGCCGATATTGGCGGTGGCAGTGGCATCATGTCAAAGGCCATGGTGGAGCAGGGACATAAGGTCACGCTGTTTGACGCTTCTTTAGATATTCTTGCGCTGGCGCAGGATTATCTAAAGGGAATACCCAATATCACCATTGAGCATGCTAGCTTGCAATCGGTGCCGTCTTATACCGCTTTTGATTTAATTATTTGTCATGCGGTACTGGAATGGCTAGCCGATCCCCTTGCAGCCATTTCCTTATTGTATCAACGTATGCGGCCGGGCAGTCGCCTGAGTTTGAGCTTTTTTAACCGTGATGCTGCTTTGTTTTCCAATGCGTTGTATGGAAATTTCGATTACATCGCCAAAGGCATGAAGGTCAAAAATCAGGTAAGGCTTAACCCTAATAATCCACAAAAGCCCAATGATGTTATCGAGCATGCGCGACAACTGGGCTTTGAAGTAGAAAAAATGGCAGGGATCCGTTGCTTTCACGATTACATGAAAGAAAAGCCCGCAGATGATGCCCAGTTTAACCAGTTAGTTGAACTGGAACGCTTGTATATGTTTCAAGCCCCATACTGCTACCTGGGTAAATACTTTTATCTGCTACTAAAAAAGCCGGCCTAAACAATGCGTTGAGTTTAACCAGACGTTTTCTCTGGCAGGACCAAAAAGTTAGTGTCATTCGCGGTACCGTTTGCCCAACTGGCAATATTGGATAAAGTGGTTGCGGCAATTTGCCCAAGGGCCTCTTGGGTGAAAAAACCCTGATGGCCGGTAATGAGCACATTATGAAATGATGACAGTCTTTCAAAGACATCATCTTGGATGATCTCAAAAGAATGATCTTTGAAAAATAACTCGGATTCCATTTCATAAACATCTAAGCCAAGATAACCAATTTTATGGCTTTTTAGTCCACTGATCAGTGCTTGGGTGTCCATTAATCCGCCGCGGGAGGTATTGATTAACATCACACCGTCGCGCATTTGCGCAATGGTCGTGGGGTTAATCAAATGGTAGCTATCGTTATTTAACGGGCAATGTAATGAAATGATATGGGACTCGGTGAGTAAGGTTGCCATATCCACATAGTGCACTCCCGCATCAATCAGCTCTTTGTTGGGGTAGGGATCGACACACAACACACGGCAACCAAAACCGAGTAGAATTTTTGCTGTAGCCTGTCCAATATGGCCAGACCCTACAATCCCCACGGTTTTACCGGCCATATTGAAACCTAATAATCCATCGAGATTAAAGTTACCATCTCGCACCCGATTATAGGCCTTATGCATGCGACGGTTTAATGTGAGCATAAGCGCTACGGCATGTTCTGCCACCGCTTCCGGTCCGTAAGACGGCACACGGGAAATGGCAATATGATGTTTTTTTGCTGCGTCAACGTCCACGTTATTGTAACCGGCACAGCGCATGGCAATATGGGACACTCCGTATTGCGCAAGTATTTTGATCACATCTTCATTGATCTCATCATTCACAAAGGCACATACGGCATCTAAATCTTGGCATATGGGCACGGTTTGTAAATCGAGTTTCGCGGTAAAAAACTGAAGCTCAATGTCATCACTGACTTGCGCACTTAATGAGCTTTCATCATAGGGATTACTACTAAACACACCCACTTTATTAGACATAATAATTCCTTTTTGATGGCGATTAA
>NZ_JBAHZB010000070.1:0-18066 GCF_036697315.1 Alteromonas sp. 14N.309.X.WAT.G.H12 | reverse complement strand
ATTCGTGACATGGCTCATGAAAAAGCGGTACAAACGTCACGGGGTGAATTAGTGACCGGGTTTCTCAATGCAGCAGAAGCAAACACGCCCTTTGCCAAAACATTAGAAGATACCCGCCATCAGTATCAGGGCTATAACCTGTTATACGGTAGCTGGCGGTCGCTACAGGTATACAATAACCGCGACAACACCTTCACCGCCCTGACTCCTGGTATTTTTGGTCTATCCAACGACGCCTTAAACACGCCCTGGCCCAAAGTCACGGCGGGAATGGAAAAGCTATCTCATTACTGTACCCATAACAAAACCATTGCTACAGATACCCTATTTGATTTGTTGGCCGATACCACTCAAGCGGATGTACATACCTTACCTGATACCGGCATTGGCCAAGAATGGGAAATACGTCTGTCGTCTATCTTTATTAAAAGTGAACAGTACGGCACCCGTTCTTCCACATTGCTCTTGGTTGACCCCAATGGCCTTGCTCAATGGTGTGAACGCACCTTCGACAAAAACGGCCATATTGTGACCTTTCGAAAGACAGAATTTTCATTTTCCACTGAATTGGAATAATTATCCTAATTAATCAAAAAAATTTGAATTTTAGGGCTCGTATTTTGCGCCAGCGGTGGCATAATGCCGAACTCGCTTAATTATCACGCAACGTGAGGAAAAACTGTGTTTGAAGTATTGCCCCAACTCGCTCCTGACCCTATTCTTGGTTTATCTGCCGCTTTTCGCGAAGACACCAATTCCGCCAAAATAGATTTGGGTGTGGGTGTTTATAAAGATGAGCAAGGTAATACCCCTATTATGTCGTCTGTTGCCAAAGCTCAGACCATCCTTTTAGAACGTGAAACCTCCAAGACTTACATCACTCCTCAAGGCCACCAAGGCTATATTGATGGTATGTTGCAACTGCTTTTAGGTAATCAAAGTGGTGTATTGCTTGCTGACCGTGTTGCTGCCGTACAAGCTCCAGGTGGATGTGGCGCGTTAAGAATACTGGCTGAATTATTGGCCCGCTGCCCAGAAAAAGCGAAAGTGTGGGTAAGTGATCCTACTTGGGCAAACCATATTCCGCTAATTGGCTCTGCAGGTCTTGAAATTGAGACCTACCCTTATTTTGATAAGGCCGCAGCCGGCATTAACTTTGATGCCATGATGGAAACATTAAAACAAACGGGTAAAGGTGATGTGGTCTTGTTGCACGGCTGTTGTCATAACCCTACCGGTGCCGATTTAACCAACGCGCAGTGGGACCAAATATTAGTACTGGCCCAAGAACGTGGTTTTCTTCCTTTCATTGACGTTGCCTATTTAGGTTTCGGTGACGGCTTAGAAGAAGATGCCTATGGGATCCGTTTGTTAGCTGAAAACCTTCCAGAAGTCATTATTGCAGCCTCTTGCTCGAAAAACTTTGGTTTGTATCGGGAGCGTACAGGTCTGGCAGCCATTGTTACTGCTGACAGCAAAACCCGAAAAATTGTACAAGGGCAAATTCAGTCAGTGGCACGGGGCATTTATTCCATGCCTCCTAGCTGGGGTGCAGCCCTCGTTGACATTATTCTTGCCGACAATGCCCTGAAAACTGAATGGGTGACTGAGGTTAATGCAATGCGCAATCGCATGCAGACGTTGCGTACCATGCTGGTTGAAAGACTGGAAAAAAATGGCGCAAACAAAGATTTTAGCTTTTTAAATACCCAAAAAGGCATGTTCTCCTTCTTGTGTATTTCGCCGGAGCAAGTACGCGAAGTGCGTGCAAAACACAGCGTTTATTTCGTTGATTCAAGCCGTGTAAATGTGGCTGGCATCAACAAAAATAACGTAGATGCACTGGCAAAAGCCCTCGTTTCTGTACTATAAAAAAGACTCAATACGAAAAAAGCAGTGCTTACTACGCACTGCTTTTTTTATGCTGCAACCCCTTTCATACTGGCTTGCCTTTGTGCGGCTTCTACACATTGCTGTACTTTCCTACAGGCATGAACATGCTTGGCATCTCGTTGATAATAAACTTGTTCTATGATGATCCCTTTCTCGTCAATGAGAAAAGCCGCTAACTTTGCTTTTTTATGAGGCAAGTACCACTGGTGAAGTTTAAGCATACGATGGGCGGGTAACCCCATGATCTTTTGTACGATGCAATACGGTAAACGCATGGCATTGATACGCATGTCGCCACCCCGTAGCGCCATAAGGGCCTGGGACGCATCCTTTCCCTCTTGAACACGTATGCCATAGTGTTCAATGAGGCTATCTACTGTTTTTAACCCGGTTTTCATAAGCACCTCACAAATACTGTATACTTAAACAGTACTGTATATGCGAACACTTATCAAGCTATATGGTCAAAAAAACAACGTATTTTTTGGCTGAGGCGTTTTTTATCGCGATCTAGCCCTGATTCGACACGGGTTCATCAAGGTTGCGGGTAAAAATCGAGCGAATATCGTGCATCATAAGATACAAGCAAGGTACGAGTATTAAAGTGATCACCGTGGCAAATAAAATACCAAATGCCAAAGAGACAGCCATGGGGATCACAACCTGTGCTTGCAAACTTCGCTCAAAGACAATGGGCATTAAGCCTAAAAACGTTGTCATGGATGTCAGTATAATTGCCCTAAAGCGCTGGGCCCCAGCTTGAACAATGGCATCGATAAGTCGAAATCCTTCATTACGCGCGCGGTTAACGAAATCCACCATGATCAAGCTGTCATTTACCACCACGCCAGTTAGCGCGATGATGCCGCAGATGGATAGCACACTCACCGCCACCCCCAATACAAGATGGCCAAATATGGCTCCGACAATACCAAAGGGGATCACCGACATGATAATTAATGGCTGGCCATAAGAGCGCAGCGGAATGGCTAACAAGGCGTAAATAGCAAAAAGCGCAAACAATAACCCTTCTCGCAGACCGGCCATGGCATCGGCTTCTTCTTTTGAGTTACCCTGTAATTTGAATTCAACACTGGGGTAGCGAGCAAGTAAGTCTGGCACAACCTGCGATATGACTTGTTGGGTAATCTCCCCAGGGTCTAAGCGGGTTTTATCGACTTTCGCCGTAACTGTTACCGAACGTCTACCATCTACCCGAACAATTTTGTCATAGCCACGGCCAAGGGTGATATCCCCTACTGCTTCAAAGGGTATTTCTTCGCCATTGCTGCCACGTACCCGCATTTGTTGCAGATGACTGACGGACGAACGGGCCTCTTTTGGATAACGCACCATGACTTTGACTTCTTCATCGTCCCGTTGAATACGTTGCACTTCAGCGCCGTAAAATCCGTATCGCACCTGCTGACCGAGCTGTTGTAATGAAATCCCCAAAGAATGGGCCTGTGCCGTAAGGGATAGCTGTATTTCATCGCTACCACCAGCAAAGGTATCATTGATATCGGTCACACCGGCAAAGGTACCAAGTTGTGCTTTTAAATCATCGCTGATGTTTTGTAATTGGTGAATATCCGTAGCGCTAAATTCGAAACTGAGATCCGCCCCTCCCCCCATTCCACTCGGTGAGCCAATATTGAATGACTTGATGCCGGGGATCTCTGGGACTTCATCTCGCCACCGCTGATGAATCTCAAAATCCGTCATTTCACGGGTTTCGCCTTTGGTTAGCTCAACAAACACTTGCCCGCTACTTGTGCCATTATCATAGGCAATGGCGTGTTTAATAATGTTATTTCCCGTTTCTTGTTCAATTTTATCATCCATTCGATGCATGGCCTCTAACATCACATGAAGGGTTTCATCCCGTTGCGAAATAGAGGAGCCCGGCTCCAATTCAAAAGACGCCGTAATAAAATCACTGGGAATATTAGGGAAAAACACAAAGCGAACTAACCCACCGCCAAATAACCCTACCGTAAGGATCATCATGCCGATAAAAACCGATAAAGTAAGATAGCGCCAGGCGATTGCCCGCCGAAGAAATGGCGTATAGATAGCCTCAATAAAACGCTTTATCCCTTCACTGAAATAATCTCTAAAACGCTGAAAGGCATTGGCTTTCTCAGGACGATAGGGTGACAGCTTCATGTGCACGAGATGGGCAGGGAGGATCAGTTTAGATTCGATAAGGGAAAACACTAAACACACGATCACCACCCAGCCGATGGTTTTCCATATCACGCCGAAAGGGCCCGAGACCATCAACATAGGGGTAAAAGCGGCAACAGTGGTCAGTACACCAAAGGTGGCGGGCATTGCCACCTTCTTTACGCCAACAATGACATTTTCAGGACTATGCCCTTTTTTGTCTATTTCAGAATAAGCCGATTCCCCCATAATGATGGCATCATCCACCACGATCCCCAGCACAAGAATAAAGGCAAATAAACTCAACATGTTAATAGACACACCAATGGGTTCCATGGGCATGACAAATAGCGCTCCTAAAAAGCATACCGGCAGTCCCCAAATCACCCAAAACGCCAGTTTGATTTTAAGAAACAAAGACAACACCAGAAATACCAATAAGGCGCCGAAAAACATATTTTCCAGCATCATATTTAATCGATCAGATAAATAAAATGAGCTGTCCCCCCAACTATCCGCCGCAATTTGGGGAGGAAACGTGTCTTTGTGCTCTGCTAGGTATTGATTAACTTGTTTAGAAATATCAAGGGCATTTTGATCGCCTACGGCTCGCACCCGAATATGAATGGCAGATTTACCATCAAACTGGGAAAACTGTTCATCCTCAACAAATCCATCGTTTATTTTCGCAACATCACCTAAGGTCACCCGAGAACCGCTGCTGTCATTGAGCAATACGATGTTAGAAAAATCTTCGCCACGGTAAGCTTGGCCTTTGGTTCGCAGTAAAATATCCCCATTGTCTGTTTTTATCGCTCCACCCGGTAAATCAATACTGGATTGACGAACCACATTCACCACATCAGTAAAGGTAAGATTGTATTTCTGTAACGCCAGTTCCGATATTTCTATGGCGACTTCGTAATCGCGCGCCCCCACAATGGACGCCGATGAAATGCCCGGCAAGTTAGCAATATCATCGCGTATTTGTTTAGCAAACTCTTTGAGCTCACGTTCTGATGCCTCCCCATGCACCGATATCCAGATCACATCCTGCTGAATTTTTTGCCTGTATACCACTGGCTTTTCGGTATTACCGGGAAAGCTGGGAATCGCATCCACCTGCACCTTAATTTCGTCGAGTACCGATTGCACATCGTAATCTTCTTCCACTTCAATACTGACGGTGGCGAGGCCTTCTTGTGCGGTTGAAGTCATTTGTTTAATACCGTCGAGATCTTTTACGGCCTCTTCAATCTTCAGTATGACCCCTTCTTCCACTTCCTGCGGTGCCGCCCCTAAATAAGGTACGCGCACGTTGATCACATTAATTTCGAAGGCAGGAAAAACTTGCTTTTGAATGGACAGGGCAGAAAAAATACCGCCAATGATTAAGATAAACATAAGCAAATTGGCGGCAACACTATTGCGGGCGAACCAAGCAATCATACCGGTATGTGTATCATTCTTGTTCATCAAGATGCTCCATCAGTGCTTATTGGAGCGGTTAACCTTTCCTTCTTGTTACTTATGGCATCGTTATGCGCTTGTTGGCGTACAGCCATACCTTCAAAGGGATTGGCCACCACACTAAATACCACCTGGGTGCCCTCTACTAACCCAGCTTTAATAAAAACATGGGTCGCAGTTGTGCGCACCACTTCCACCGGCTGAATGTGCAATTTACTGTCTTGGGTAACGGTTAATACGGTATTATCCAGTCGCAATACATGCCGCGGTAGTACAAACAAAGATTGGCTATCATTGCTGATAATTTCCGCTTCAACAAACTGCCCATAACGTAAAATATGGCCATCATCCTTTGACTTTTGGTTATAGGGATCATCCAGTTGAGCAACCACATACATGACCCGACTTGTGGCATCAAAAATCCCTTCGGTGCGCACTAATCGTGCTGACCATTGCTGCATTTTACCTGCCGCGTTAGCTTTAAGGGTGATGGCCGTGGATTGAATACCATCAGACTGAAGATCCACAAAGGGAAGCTCTGATTCTATGATCGGCAAGCGAATTTCCGCAACGTCGGTGGAATATAGGATACCCACTTGCGCCCCAGCGGCGACAAACTGGCCAAGATTAATGGTGCGTTCCACCACAATTCCGTTGTATGGGGCACGCAATTTTGTGCGCGACAGGTTGCGTTTAGCTCTGTCGTATTTGGCCTTCGCTGCTTTTACATTGGCTTGTTCCATTGCCAGTTGAGGTTTACGTAAACCCAATTGCGGTGGCACGACACTATTTACCGAACGCCACTCGGTTTCCGCGACCCGTCCCCGGGCAATCTCTTCTTCTAATGCGGCCTGTGCTTGCGCCAGTTCAGCTTCGGCTAAACGTAATTCCGTTTCGTAATCTTCTTGTTCCAATACAGCTAAAAGCGCGCCTTTGGGTACCAATCTGCCAACTTCGAACTCCGCTGCCAGTTGCACCACATTGCCGCTGACCTGCGTACTTAGGCGGGTTTGATTTTTAGGCATAACATTGCCCTGGGAGCGCACAACAAATTGAGTTTGAGTACGCGTAACCGGATGAGCTTCGACCAGAAGCGGCTTGACGTCAATAGGGGTTTTATCTGGCGGTGTTTTAATTAGCACCATCACTGTTGCAATGAACACGGCTAACATAATTACCACAAAAGGACCGATGATTTTAAGCCAACCACGTGTAGACATTTAACTTCCTTTTTAAATACCTAGGGCAACGGTACTAGCCCTCGGTCACTCATGTGAGTAAATGAACTGGCATGGCTAAGCAAGCCATTGGCAGGCAAAATGAGCCAGCGATTATTCAGTGTACCCTGATATTCTATAAAGCGCCCATGTAAGAGTGTTAAATTTTATTTCATCGTCCATGATCAATAAAAGCATCCCACGTCTGCGGATAAATCAGCGTCAAAATCGACCCACATTATAGCAACAAATATTATATTAAAAATTAACACTAAAGCGCTTGAATTGATTGTTTTTTAGTCTTAAGTTGGAAGAGGAAAATCTGCTAGTTATTAAGAGGGCTCACATGAGTTTAAAAAAACAGTATCTGAAAACAAAACCCGTTTGTAAGGTTACTTTCCGCCTTAATGCTAAAGAAGTTGGGGAAGCTAAGACAGCGCGCTTGGTGGGAGATTTTAATGCTTGGGACAAAGCCGTCCCGCCCATGAAGAAACTGAAAAACGGCGACTTCACACAAACACTCGCCTTAGATACTGACACTGAATATCAATTTAGATACTTGATTGATGACGCGGTTTGGGAAAACGATTGGGAAGCCGATGACTATCAGCCGTCACCAATAAGTTTAGAAGATAATTCCGTTGTCCGGGTTTAACCTACCCCAATAAACCTAGGCCGCCTATGGCGGCCCAATCGTTTATTACAGCGCCTGCTCTAATTGGGGAAGTATTTCAAACAAGTCGCCGACGAGACCATAGTCTGCCACCTGAAAAATAGGCGCATCTTCGTCTTTATTTATGGCAACAATCACTTTTGAATCTTTCATACCAGCAAGGTGCTGAATAGCCCCTGATATTCCTACCGCAATATAAAGCTGGGGGGCCACAATTTTGCCTGTTTGCCCTACCTGCATATCGTTAGGTACAAAGCCGGCATCGACCGCGGCTCGTGATGCACCAATGGCCGCATCCAGCTTATCGGCGATCCCCTCAAGCAAGGCAAAATTGTCGCCATTTTGCATGCCCCGACCACCTGAAATCACGATATCTGCGGCTGTCAGTTCCGGACGTTCTGATTTCGTCTCTGTGACTTTAACAAACGCCGATTTCGCTGGCGTGGCACTGGAGAACGCCACCGTTTCAACACTGGCATTTCCATCCTTATCAACCGCATCAAATGCCGTGGTACGTACGGTTAAAATATGGGTCGCTTCTTCGGATGTAACTGTGGCAATGGCGTTACCTGCGTATATAGGGCGCACAAAGGTATTGTCATCGTGAATAGCAATGATGTCGGAAATTTGCGATACATCCAGTAAAGCGGCTACCCGAGGCATAAAGTTCTTACCTGTGGTTGTCGCTGCGGCAAGAATATGCGTGTACGCTGACGCTAAACTCACCACCAGTTCACTTACTGGCTCGGCTAACTGGTGTGCCAAAGCCACATCATCAGCACATAACACCTTTGATACCCCAGATAGTGACGCCGCGGCACTTGCAGCACTTTGACATTCATGACCTGCAACCAGAATAGTGATATCGCCGCTGATCTTTTGCGCCGCATGTACGAGTTTTGCTGTTTCAGGTTTTACTTGGGTATTGTCATGCTCTGCAATAATTAAAATACTCATGAAATCACCTTTGCTTCATTTTTTAATTTATCAACCAGTTCTGCGACATCTGAAACCATAACTCCACTTTGACGTTGAGGCGGTGTTTCCACTTTAACTACCTTCACTTTGGGCGTTAGATCCACACCAAACTCCGTCGCCGCCTTCACTGCTAAGGGTTTACGCTTTGCTTTCATGATATTAGGCAAAGAGGCATAGCGAGGTTCATTCAAGCGTAAATCGGTGGTGATCACCGCCGGTAATGACAGTGACAGGGTTTGCAGTCCACCATCCACTTCCCGGGTAACGGTAATCGTCTCACCATCCACAATCAGTTCTGAGGCAAATGTACCCTGGGGCATATTGGTTAATGCCGCTAGCATTTGACCGGTCTGATTATTATCTGAATCGATACTTTGTTTTCCTAAGATCACCAGATTCGGTTTTTCTTCTTCCACAAGACAGGCAAGAATTTTCGCAACCCTCAAAGAATCAAGGTCGGTGTCGGTATCCACATGAATCCCTCTGTCAGCGCCTAAAGCGAGTGCGGTGCGGATCTGTTCCTGACACGCTTTCGTGCCGATAGAGACCACCACCACCTCAGACGCGAGACCTTTCTCTTTTAGTCTTATGGCTTCTTCCACAGCAATTTCACAAAACGGGTTTAGTGCCATTTTGGTGTTTGTCAGATCAACCCCTGACTCATCAGATTTCACGCGAACTTTGACGTTGTAATCAATTACGCGTTTTACGGGTACAAGTACTTTCATTGAATACCTCAAGCAATTGAGACGTTGTTATTAAATATAGCCATTAACCCCATGACTCGAATAAAAAATCCTGCATTCCCTTAACGCCTATAGCGCTGGGCAGATTTTGTTGCCTAACGTTATGCCAAAGCAAAAGCAAGTAGACATCTTTTTTAACTTTACGTTAACGTAAACCATAGTGCAATGTACTTCCAGATAACGTAAACGTCAACTACAAATTATGACACTATATTGTTTATATCGGTTTATCTCACACACAAAATCGGTTTATCTCACACACATCAATCAATGACATTGAGACTAAGGGGGAAATAATGGAACCTGAATCAATGGCATTAGACGTCGTCATTGTGTGCTCCCGCAGTGGATTTCTCCGCAGCCTGCAGTGAGACCACCGGTGGTGGTTATCTGTATCATGCCGAAAACAATCAGGTCTTTGTTGGCTTAATCATCGATTTAAATTACGCCAACCTCGCACTAAGCCCCTTTGATGAATTTCAGCGTATGAAATCAGGACTAATTGCTGCACAAAGTGTTTTTGACGCCATTACCAAAGGTGAGGCCGGTACCCTGTTGTCATCCTGCAAACAGGATTTTAAATGTTCATGGCTAAATAGAGAGTTAAAACAGATTCAAGCCATAACATACCCTAAACCCTACGGCATTTTGAACTTCGACAAGTTATCTTCCGTTTATTTGTCAAATACCCATCATGATGAAGATCAACCCTGTCTTTTACAGCTAGCGGACAAAAATATACCGCTGACAGTAAATTTACCTAAATTTGACGAACCGGCACAAAGATACTGTCCTGCTGGGGAATATGAAATTATCGAAGAGGAAGCGATAAGATGGTTTAAGATACACCCGCAAAATTGCATCCGCTGTAAAGCCTGCGATATAAAAGATCCTTCACAAAATATAACGCGGACTGTACCTGAAGGCGGTGGTGGAGCGACCTACCCAAATATGTAAAAAATGTTAAAAAATTAAATTTTATTAAAAAGAAATCATTTATAAACAAAATTTCAAAAAAGCTTTGCGAAGTAGCTTTTAATTTTTACATATTTTAATTATCATCCCTTTTGACTGATAGAAATCAAAACTTAAGGGTAATTAATGAGTGATTTTTTAGATATATTAACTCACGGAAGACGTTTACAAGGTGCGGTAAAGGAATTAAGTCTTACAGAACTTGAATCTGTGCAAGACAAACTTTCTAATATTATCGATAAACGTAAACAAAAAGCGCTTGAGGAAGAGAAAGTAAAACAGCAAAAACTACAAAAAATTGCTGAAATACAAAAGCAACTAGAAGAAGCGGGTCTTGATGTCAGTGATCTGGAGTCTTCAATTGTAGAAAAAAAACCAACAGGTAAAAAACGTCCAGTCAAATATAAATTAACTGACGCCCAAGGTGAAGAACATCTGTGGACCGGCATTGGTCGTATGCCACGGGTCTATAAAGAAGCGTTGGACAATGGAAAAAGTCTCGACGATTTTACCATCTAGCTTTATTTAGCTTTCCTGTTTAATGGCGACGTTATGTCGCCATTGCTTTATATTTTGTGTTTAGGACATCCCCATGGCCGAACCCTTACATTATCGTTATACCGAAGGGGGTAACGATTATCTGTTAGTACTTATTCATGGTCTGTTTGGCTCTCTCGATAATCTCAGTGTGATACAACGACATTTCAAAGATAAAGTCAGTATTTTGGCAATCGACCTGCCTGATCATGGTAAATCGCCCCATGTTGATAATTTCTCTTTGTCTGTGTGCATGTCTGGGCTCATAAGCCTGTTGGATCAATTTTCCCATAAAAAAATCGGTTTACTCGGACACTCTCTTGGCGGCAAGGTTGCCATGCTAACGGCCCTGACTTATCCAGAGCGTATCGATGATCTAATCGTTGCGGATATTGCACCGGTAAGTTATCCACCACGACATACTGACATCATCACAGCGCTACAGAATGTATCGCTTGAGCAAGTACATTCCCGCGTTGACGCAGACAAGCAACTACAAGTGGGTATCAAAGAAGCGGGCGTACGCCAGTTTTTACTTAAAAGCTTAGCGGAAAATGATAAAGGTCAATGGTATTGGCGCTTTCACCTAGATGATTTAGCCGCCCACTATGACCAGATTAAAGGCTGGCCAGAGCCTGACGCCATTTTTGACAAACCCTGCTTGTTTATTAAAGGCAGCCAATCCGATTATATTACCGTGGCGATGCAACCGACCATCCAACACTATTTTCCAAAGGCAAAAGCCCATATTATTGATAACGCTGGACACTGGCTTCATGCAGAAAAACCCACGACTTTTAATCGCGTGGTTGAAAAACACATTTTAAATCTATAAGTCATTAGTCAGATGAATGTTTTCTCGGTGCATTATTACGTGTGTTCCCCTGCGATACGCCGTTATTGTGTGCTATAGTTTGCGCCGATTTATTGGTTAGTAACATTATGCTTGCTGAAAATTACGAATTAATTGAGTCCATCGTACTGTATATCACCCTGATTGGCTTATTTGCACTAATGGGGTATGCCGTACACGATGTGCTTAAAAAAAATGACGTGCCACTTATTGGTCGAGTCGTCGCTTATGGCGTATTGGGGCTCGGCGCTCTTGGCTTTGTTGCCAAAGGGGTTATCGAACTTATCTGGCTAAGTACGGGTGTGTGATATCTGATTCAAGTACAACTTAGAGGGTTATTATGGCAAGTGTAGGCTTGTTTTTCGGTAGCGACACGGGTAATACCGAACATGTCGCTAAAATGATTCAAAAAGAACTGGGTAAAAATCTCATCGATGTCCATGACATTGCGAAAAGCAGTAAAGAGCAAATTGCAGAATTTGATCTTCTGATTTTTGGTATTCCTACCTGGTACTACGGTGAAGCACAATGCGATTGGGACGATTTTTTCCCCGAACTCGAAGAAATCGATTTCAATGACAAACTTGTGGCGATTTTTGGCTGTGGCGATCAAGAAGATTACGCAGAATATTTCCTCGATGCCATGGGCATGATCAGAGATATTGTTGAAGCTCGCGGTGCGATTCTTGTGGGTCAATGGCCAACTGATAGCTACGATTTTGAAGCCTCTAAAGGCATGGCTGATGACACACATTTTGTTGGCTTAGGTATCGATGAAGATCGCCAACCTGAATTAACAGAAGAAAGGGTAAAAGCTTGGTGTAAGCAACTTCACGAAGAACTTTGCCTTTCGGAACTCGCCGATTAACACAAGTAAACGGGCATATGCCCGTTTTGCTTTTATGTATTTTCCTTGCAATTTCTTTACTTATTCGCGCTAATATCCCAGCTAAATATTCGTGCAAACCCACATTGTTTAATTTTTATCGACAAAAACAGGCTTTTACTTTTAAATCTATGCAAAGCACCTATAATGAGCGTTAAATTTAAGAGCTTCCAGAAGTGGTAATCTATGGACCAAAATAAAGAACTCAAAAAAGCTGGCTTAAAAGTCACCCTGCCCCGCTTAAAAATTTTGCAGATTCTGCAGGAGCCCGCTAATCAGCATATAAGTGCTGAAGACGTATATAAAATACTCATCGAACAGGGTGAAGAAATAGGTCTTGCCACTGTTTATCGTGTGCTTAATCAGTTTGATGATGCCGGTATATTAAACAGACATCACTTTGAAGGTGGAAAATCTGTTTTTGAAATCAGCCACAAAGAACATCATGATCACTTAGTGTGTTTGAAGTGCGGAAAAGTTATCGAGTTTGAAGATGATGTCATCGAACAGCGTCAAATCGAAATAGCGGAACGCAACAACATCAAATTGACCCATCACAGCCTGTACCTTTACGGTGAATGTACCGATGGCAAGTGTGATTCAGCAGACGATTAATAGGCTCGCAAACGCCTGCTATACGCAGGCGTTTTTCTTTCTATTACCATTCAAATTTATACTTGTTAAAGCTGGTAATTGCCTTTAACCACATCGCCCCGACGTTACCATCGCCCACCGCCTTATCGTCAACAATGGTCACTGGTGCAATCTCTTTACTCGAACTGGTAAGCCAAACTTCATCCGCATTGCGCAGTTGTTCTAATGTGATAGGCTGCTGTGTAACCTGCATTCCATCTCTGGCCAAACTTTCGATCACGATCCTGCGCGTGATCCCCGGCAAGATTTGATTATCCTGTGGCGGCGTCATTATTTCACCATCACGTACGATAAAAATATTACATGCACTGGCTTCAGTGATTTCGTGGGCATCGTTATACAGGATCGTTTCCTGTTTCCCCGCCTCATTGCCTTGTTGATAATGCAAAACATTACCCAACAACGACGTTGATTTAATATTGCAACGTTGCCAACGACGATCCTGGGCAGTGATCACCGAAAACACTTTCACCTTTTCTCTGTCGGGTACCGGCGGCGCCGCGGAGGCGAATGCAAACGCAAAGACGGTGGGGGTTACGTTCTCGGGAAATCCGTGAGCACGTTGCATAACCGTGCCGCGGGTAACCTGAATGTAAACCCCAACGCTATCGGAATTTAACCCTTCAGCATTTTGAGCAACTAACTGATTAATCAGTTGCGTCCAGGCTTCATCAGAATTTGGATTGGTAATATCCAGTGCCGTAAGACCATCGTTTAGGCGCTCAAGATGCCAAGCTAACCCAACGGGTTTTCCCCCTAATGTGGGCACGACTTCGTAGATACCGTCACCAAAAAGAAAACCTCTGTCCATGGGAGATATCTGTGCATGCTCAAGGGGTAAAAACTCACCATTTAAAAATGCTATTGTCATATCGCGTGCATTAACCTTTCGTTAAATTTGAAAATATACGTTGCTTCAGTAACCAATTTCCTCGGGCATTATTCATATCCACATTCCGAAAGGAAATCACATCACCGGGTACTGACTGCGCCAATCGATAGATATCATAGGCTGCCACGGCACCTATTTTAGGGTAACCCCCTAATGTTTGACGGTCACGCATCATTATAATGGGCTGGCCGTCTCCCGGCACTTGAACAGAACCTAAATTAATGCCTTCTGAGCGCATCACTTTGCTGTTAGCACTGATTGATGGTCCCGATAAACGGTACCCCATACGGTCGCATTGCGGCGAAACCTGATATTCAGAAGAATAAAACAACGCCAACCCGTAGTCGCTAAACGCCCCGCTTTGATAACCGCTCACAACATCAAGAGGTTCGGCCAATGAATAGGGTGGACGCTGGTGAACGGGCAATTCTCGTTGTCCCCCAGTCAGGCTAAACTCACCGCTGATTTTATCTTTGTTGGCGAGGGCTTTGCCAGTACCACTAAGTCCTCCGAGTTGTTCTCTTATCACCGTACAGGCTGAACCGTGTATTGTGGGTACGTCCCATTGCCCATGAATGGCAACATAGGCGCGCTGGCCCATGCGTTCTGAGGATATCGTGACGGTTTGATCCCGTTTAATGGTCACACTGCGCCAGCATGGTGACTGCTGACCATCAATTAAGAGAATACAACTTGGCCCACACACTGCGATAGTGGCATCACAATGAAACCCCAGCGTAAGGCTGCCCATCACCTCCAGTGCCGGCGTATTAGAAGGATTGGCGGCTAAATAATTGGCGAAATTGTATGCCAAATCATCCATGGCGCCAGCTTCACAAAAGCCTTCGCTTTGTCCACTGGTTCTTCCCCCATCAACGATGATTGAGCGCATTTGCGTGTGTTCTACAGAGACGCTGTTATTGCTCATGCCAACTCCGATATTGCGTTTCATCAATGGCAAAAAAGGACACTTCATCTCCCATTTGTAATCGACCGGCGACAGCATTACTTGTATCCACCATTTTCATAGGCGACATACCTAATAAATGCCAGCCACCCGGAGACGTATTCGGATAAACGGCACTTTGCCTATCGGCAATTGCCACCGCGCCTGCCGGCACCTTGGTTCTCGGTGTGTCCCGTCGGGGCACATTCAATTTTTCGGCGCTATCGCCCAAGTAAGCAAAACCCGGGGCAAAGCCTACGGCGTATACCCGATAGACGGTGCTTGTATGCAATGTAATAATTTCTTTTTCTGTCAGGCCGGTATGAGTAGATACCAGGGCTAGATCATTGGCTTGGGGAGCACCATACCAAACAGGGATCTTGTGTTTTTTAATCGCCGTTTGTTCGTGTAACGCCATGGGCAAATGACGCAAAAAGGCATACACACCATGGCTGTCTATTTGTGCCACCTTAAAAACAACGAGCAATGAATCATAGGCAGGAATGGCTTCTTTTAACCAGGCTGGGTTTTTATCTTTAAGAGCTTGATAGCAACAAGCAACACGGGCGTTGGTTTGTCTGCTGTCGTCTCCGGAAAAATAGAAGATAAGTCCATCTATGCCCGCCGGTTCAATATGACAGATAAAATCAAATGGCTGCAACTTAACCTCTCTGTTTAATGGCTGGATTGTGCATCGAGCAAGGTGCGAAACTGCCGCACCATGGCGACGGCGCCAGGAGAATCACCATGCACGCACAGCGTGTCCGCCTCTAACGGCATTTCCATCCCGCTTTGGGTCACAACAATGCCATGTTCTAACAAGCCTTTTACCTGTTCATGGGCAAGCGTGTGATCCAATACCGCCCCTTTTTCCTGACGAGACATTAAAAACCCCTCATCGGTATAACGTCTGTCGGCAAAGGCTTCAAAGAGGAGTTTCAAGCCATATTGGTCGGCTTCATTACGGAACTGTTCTGCATTGGGGTGAGCTTGCAGCACTAATGACAACTGGCCGTTTCCTAGCTGACTCACGGCTTCCATAATAACCTGACGTACCGAAGGAGATTTCATCATATCGTTATAAAGAGCACCATGAGGTTTAACATGGGTGACTTTTGCCCCTTGGCAGGCTGCCATCCCCATTAACGCCGCAACCTGATATTGAATACAGCTTCTTAATTCCTCTGACGCCATTGCCATAGAACGACGACCAAACCCCTGCAGATCGGGATAACTGGGATGGGCACCGATGCTGACATCATTGGCTAAGGCGCTACCAATGGCTTTTGCCATCACCAAGGGATCGCCGCCATGAAAGCCACACGCAATGTTTGCCTGGTCAATAAGGGGCATTACGGCATCATCAACCGGCATGGTCCAAACACCAAAACTTTCACCTAAATCGCAATTCAACTTCATAATGGTTTTTCTGTTCAACACAATTCGTTATTATGTTACCTGTATTTCCTAAAACAGTCAGTTCCGATGATACAAATTGGCAAAATCAACACGTTACAGGTTAAAGAAGCCCTCCCCTTTGGTTTTCACCTTACTTCCGGCGATCCTGATGATCCGTTAGTTTTATTGCCTAACGAGAACAACACCCGTTCCCTCAAGACAGGCGAAGAAATTGCAGTGTTTGTGGCAACCGATGAGACTGGTACCCTTGTCTCCTGGACCACGCCGCCACTTGCTCAGTGCGGTGAAACCGTCATTCTCAAAGCGGTGGGTGTGGCCCACTTTGGTGCCTTTTTCCACTGGGGACTTAATAAAGATCTCCTCGTACCTTCAGGTATGCAAGAAAGCCCAGTGAATGTAGGCATGAACTATGTCGTGCATATCTACTATGACGAAAACACCCAACGGGTACTGGGAGCAACCAAACTGCATAAATTTTTGGCTGAAAGCGCGCCCTATCTTAACGAGGGCGATAGTGTTAGCTGCATGGTCTACGCCAAAACAGAGCTCGGCTTTAAAGTTGTTATTAATAAGCAATATTTAGGGCTTATTTTTCATAGTGACGCATTTAAGAAATTAAAAATCGGGGATGAAACTGACGCCGTAATTAAAACCGTTCGCCCAGATGGGAAAATTGATGTGGCATTACAGCGGGTAGACAAAGCAGGCCGCCAATCCTTAGAAGAAGCCATTTTAGACGATCTGAAAAATCATGGTGGCATTTCAACCCTAACAGATAAAAGTCAGCCAGAAGAAATTTACGCCCACTTTAATGTTAGTAAAGCGGCGTATAAGAAAGCAATTGGAGCGTTGTACAAACAACGCTTAATTACCATTGATAAAAACACCATCAGACTTGTTTGATACAAGGAATATTATGAAAGCAAATGTTGTTTGGGATAAAGATCTCACCTTTAGTGGCACCACCGAATCGGGTTATAAAATGGTGATGGACGGTGAAGGAAAAGCAGTATCGCCCATGGAATCGGTACTATTGGCAACCGGCGCCTGTTCCAGTATTGATGTGGTAGAAATACTTAAAAAAGGCCGTTTTGATATCCATCACTGTGAATGTGAACTGGAAGCAGAACGGGCTGAATCGGCCCCCAAAGTATTCACAAAGATCATTGCGAACTACAAAGTCTCGGGTACACAATTAACTGAAAAAGCCGTGGCACGGGCCGTGAGCCTGTCAGCAGAAAAATACTGTTCTGTGATGCTGATGTTAAGCGGTAAAGTTGATATCGAAACCCGTTACGAGATCATCGAAGTCTAATCTGCTTTATTGCGCAAAGTACCACCTAGCAGGTACTTTGCCCCCTTCCCCTTTTAGGAACACCCTTAATCATTTTCGCCACCTATTAGTCATTATAACTAACTTTTGTTTTTTTGTTGCGAACTGCATTTTTTCCACAATCCATAACCCTATGTTATTTATACAAAAATTATATTTTCTCGCTGGCATGGCGAATGCAATTCGTCTGCAAATATATAAAAATATGAATAACAGGTATCTACCATGGATTTCAATTACACGCGCACCATTACCACCACGGCGTTATCGATGAGTCTTTGCATTCTCCTTGCAGGTTGTGAAAATGCCGATGCTGTCAGTGAACACACACAGGATGCGTCCTTCATTACCATTCCTGTGGAGGCCGAAATCATCAGTCGGGGAACCATTACTTCGACCTATTCCACCACCGCCATATTGGAAGC
>NZ_JBAHZB010000006.1:20226-80977 GCF_036697315.1 Alteromonas sp. 14N.309.X.WAT.G.H12 | reverse complement strand
GTCGTGGGTCGAGGTTGGTTGAATTAATGTAGGTATCGAGGGGCACAACATTATTGTTGAGGTAAATCATCTCTTCACCGTATGTCCAACGGCTTTTGGGTACATTGTCGCGCAACAAGGTGTAGATGGCGGCTGGGTTTTTCTTTATAAACACATTATTTGTAAGGACTAGGGCCGTCATTTCATGATCGAGCCGCAGAAATGTATAACTGTCCGTGTCACTGGCATGAATAACGGTGTTGTTGGTAAAACGCACGATGCCCTTTGAGCCGCCGGTGCCGTCACTACCGGCACGGATGGCGTAAAAATCTTTGCCTAACCAAAACAGATTACCGGTTATATCCTGTTGTATGGGATGACGGGTATCCACCACAGGACCAATAAGCTCCACAGCATACTTGGCTTGCTCAAGATCGTTTACTTCTATCCAGTTGTAATAGAGAGCCAGTTTTTCTGCACGGGATTTAATGGTATTGCCTTTATTGCCGTGTAAAAAACTATGGGTAATGGTCAGTGTGCTACCCGGAAAGCGGAATTGGTCGGTGGCGACATAGACGGCATGACCCCAAGGGCGGCCTTCATGTTTTCCACCTGCCGCGGTGATTTCTGATTCTGTGATTGTCAAACTGCCAGATAGTGCATCGGTGCCTAAAATGCCGTGAACAATACAGTCATGGAGGTACACATTTGTCAGGGTGATATCGTCGGCTTCATGACGAAAACAAATGGTGTCGGCGCCGGTGATCTCAATATTTTCAAGATAAATACTGTGAGAACTGCGTACGCCAATGGTCCAGGGCCAGCTACTATGGCTACCAGAAAAGATGGGGCGTTCGCCGTTCACGGGAATGCCCACAATTCGGATTGGCTGTTCCCGGGTCCCGCTTATTCCTTCTAAAATAAAGGGGTCATATACATTGCCGCCAATCACCTTGACCACGTCCCCCGCCACGAGCTGATCAGCAATGTCTTCAATTTGCTCGTACTGAGTACCGGGTTCGATGTGCCATTCAGTGGGTTCTCTGGCCGTATTGGCGGTTTGTACATCCCATTTTATATAAAACTTATCCAAATTGGTTGCTTGTGCGGTGGGCTCCATATTTAATCGCTGGGTTTGTGCCACACCATATTCCGAGGGCGTGATATAACCAACAACAAGGCGATCACCATTAAATAGTTCCACTTCACCTTGCTGAAAATCAGTGCCGTTGACGGCAAACCACGCATCACCTCTGTGACTGACTTTTACGGGGGCTTCAAGGTCGGCCAATTCGATACATTCCGATGTGACGGCCTCTGCCGGCGCAAGTTCCAGACTGGTTGCTAGCATGGTACCCCGTTGGGCGCGTTTTCCATTTTCTCTTATGTACAAGCTCACCTCTCGGCATTCTGCAAAGAGATTTGGGTTGGCGTTAATTGGAAAGCTGGTGGGTTCGGTGGTGTCGATGGGATCATCCTCTGAGCCGGACTCAGTGTTAATACCCAAATCATTCACCGTGATCCATTCCATACCGGTTGAGATGCCGTCCATACGCGCAAAATCACCATGGTACGTAAATGTGATGGAATTTTTATCTTCTACTTGCCACAAGGTCAATGTGTCTCCGGCATCGACTACCACAGGTAGAGCTTCTTTCGCCATGCCGTTGACTGAAACTTCAATACCTGACTCCTTAAATGCCAAGGTACCGGGATCAGTGACCGATAAGCAGATGGAGGAGGTGCCGTCGGTGCCTTCTTCTTCAACAGAATAGGGAATATTGAATTGGCCAGAAAGGGGCAGGGATGGACAAAATTCATTATTCATTGGATTTTCGGTGATGACATGCCAGCGGTAGTACACGGTTTGTAAGGCGCTATGCGCGTCAAAGTACTGCAATTTAAATCGCAGTACTTGGGAGTCACCGGCTTCCGCGAGTACCTCGCCATTAATTGCCACCGTCATGCCTTCGGTTATGTCCACCGTTGATGTGGTGTTGGTCTGGCCGTCGATGAGCAATGATTCACGTCGGTAGGGCGCCACAGTGGTATCAGCAGGGACATTGATAAATTGCACACATTGGCTATGTACACTTGCACCCGGGCTTCCTTCTAATAAAGGCTCTAGCTCTTTACCTGAGATCCCCGCGGATAGATCCGCAACAGAACAGTTATCGGCGGCGGCAAATTCGGCAAAAGAAAGGGCTGTAAATATAAACGAAATATTGATTAAAGAATGACAGATTTTCATGTCAAGATCCTCTTTACATTGAGAGGAAACGTTAACGTAGATCCACTGCGGTAAAGGTATTTGATAGCATACCTAATATGAGAATAGATGCGTTAAATACGACAAGTGGTTGAATTGATGCCACGAATAAATTTTTCCCGTGACTACTACTTTAGAATGATTGAAGTGAAAATGAACAATATTGGGGGGGAATATTGTAAATATTGCTGGAACTCTATACAAAATCGCGAGTACTATAGTATTAGAGCAAGACGCCAGCAAGTCCTATAAGTTGTAAAAAGACGTGGCGATACTTAGGAACGTACTTAGAGATAGCATTATGGAAAATCAGAACGTCATTTTACTTGAGTTTAACGAATTGTGCCCACCGCTTTTAGATAAGTTCATCGCGCAAGGACATCTCCCTAATTTTGCCAAACTCTACGGTAGTTCAAAAGCCTATACCACCGATGCACGTTGTGATGTGGAGTATTTAGAACCCTGGATCCAATGGGTCACCTTGCATACGGGGTTGCCCTTTGAAAAGCACAAAGTGTTTCGGTTAGGACAGGCGCAAAACTTAGAACATGACAGCATTTGGGATATATTGTCAAAGAACGGCAAAGATTCATGGCTGTGTGGCAGTATGAATGTGCGCTGGGATCCTAATGATAACAATATATTAGTTTTGCCAGATCCGTGGAGCATTGATGTAGAAGCGTCGCCTAAAGAACTGCAACCCTTTTACCATTTCGTACGGGCCAATGTTCAGGAGCATACTAACGCCAATCATCGTCTGTCGTTAAAAGACAACCTAGCGTTTTTGGGCTTTATGCTAAAACATGGTCTTAGCTTGTCTACGGTAAAACGTCTGGCTGACATCGTCATTAAGCAAGTCACCAAAGCGGATGATCGATGGAAAAAAGCCACCATCTTGGATTGGTTGCAGTTTGACGTGTTTGCCCATGTTTATAAAAAACATTCGCCCAGTTTTGCAACCTTCTTCTCCAACAGTACGGCGCACTTTCAACATAAATTCTGGCGTTATATGGAGCCAGAACGCTTCCCGATGAAGCCGTCTCAAAAAGAGATCGATTTATACGGCGATGCCATTTTATATGCGTACAAAAATCATGATGCGCTCATCGGCAAGGTGTTTGATTTAGCCAAACCCGATACCACGATTATCTTATCATCGGCGCTAAGTCAGCAACCCTATACTGAAAAAGACGCTGAAGGTGGCAAGCGTTTTTATCGTCCTCATCAAATGTCCATATTGACAGAAAAATTTGGTTTAACCGGGGTAGAGAAGATCAGCCCAGTGATGTCCCACCAATTCCATGTCATTTGTGACTCAGAAGCAGCGGCGGCTGCGAATTATGAAGCACTTAAAGCCGTGACCTATGACGGTGAAGGGCTATTCTCCCTTAGATTGGAAGGCAAGGATGTGTTTGGTGGTTGTCGTATTTATCAACCGGTAGAAAGCAATGCGACCATTCGGGTAGAAGGGAAAGATATGGCGTTTAGTGACGTGTTTTATTTGGCGGATAACCTAAAAAGCGGGATGCATCATCCCCATGGTGTTTTTTGGGTATATAAAGCCAGTCAGACCTTTGAAAAACCGGAAACCTTGTTACCTTTGGAAGATACCACTCACGTTATCTTAGATGAATGTGGTGTAACAGCGCAGTAAGCCGCTTATCAACCGAGAAAAAAGGCCCGTATTGGGCCTTTTTTAATATTGCTCGAGTATTTGGGTAACGTTATTTTCCCAGTTCAAATGGTCGATAGAGGCTCTGATGGCGTGAGCGTCCCAGGTTAACGCTGTAAATCGGCGGATACCGTGGCAGATATCTTCTACCTGGTGACTCGCCAGGATAATTCCATTATTGCCGTCATTGAGTATTTCTGGCACACCGCCCACTGGCGTCACCAGCGCCGGCATTCCGCAGGCCAAGGATTCAATCATGACATTCGGCACCCCTTCTCGGTAGCTCGGCAGGATTAATGCGTGGCACTGAGACATAAGAGTGGCGATTTTTTGATGGGGTACAGAGCCGTGGATCACCACATCATCACTAAGGACATAATCGTTGACGAGCATCTGCAACTTGTCCATTTCGGCCCCTTTTCCGGCTATGTGCAGGCAAATGGACAAACCTTCTCTTTTAAGCTTACTGACGGCCTCGATAAGCTCAAAAATACCTTTTGTTGTTATGATTGAGCCTACAAACAATAAGGTTAATGGGGACGTATTCTCTGGCTGCTCTCGTACTTGAAAGCGGTCAAAATCCACACCGTTGTAAATCGCTTGGGCGTGGATCGTGGGATCATACTGCAAGATGAGATTGGCCATTGCCTGACTTTTAGTCACCACACATTGGGCCTGCTTAAACGCCCACAGCATTTGTTTGCGTCTTGCTCTGTGGGCGATATGCACATTGATATCACTACCATGGCACTGAATTATCAGCGCAAACCCCAGCAACTTTTTGAACCATGCAGCACATACCGCATCGGGAAATCCCCAACTGGCAATGACCCGTTTGGCGGCCATAAATTTAAGCAAAGGAATGACGCAAATGATCGCAGAGAGAAACATCAACAACGGATAAAGGCGGCGTCCGGTACCCGGGAGATAGAAAAATGGAAATGTGGTAACGGCGGCTTTTTGCTTCTGTCGTTTTAACACCCGTTCGCTAAACCATTCTTGAAAAGGGACAGGCACAAGGTAAGTCACCTCAGCGTGCTGTTCCATGCATTGGGTTTGCTGAAAGTTAAACGCCGCACGATTGGGATCCCAGCTCACCGGGTAAAGGTTAGAGAAAAAAAGGATAGGTGCTTGTGCCATTGCCAATTACTCTTTGTGAAAATACGAAGCAAGATAGGTCTGTGAAATAGTGTCTACGGAGTAATGCTGTTGTACATAATCATAAGCATTATCAGCATATTGCTCATAAAGTGTCGGATTTTTTAACAGTGTGTGAATGGCTTCCGTTAACTGTTTTTTATCGCCAACATCTATAAGTATCCCCGTGTTACCGTCTTCGACAATCTCAGGGATCGCCCCGACACGGGTGGAAATTACCGGTAAGGCTCTTGCCATGGCCTCTAGCAATACCATGGGCAGGCCTTCGGTATTCGAATTGATGATAAGACAATTAAACTGTGCGTATATTTTATTTTCATCAAGTTCGTTGCCATGTAGGGTTACACAGTCGCCTAACTGATGTGTCGCGATCAAATTTTGCAGATTTGGCTTTTCTGGCCCATCACCAAATAGATGTAATTCAAGAGGCAAAGATGTTGGCGATTTTGCAATACCGGCAAAGACATCGATGACCTGATCAATCTGTTTTAAGGGAACCAGTCGAGCCACCATACCAAAACGTATGGGCGCGGTATGTTTCCCTTGGGGTTTTTGGGGACGGTGAGGGATCAAAATGCCGTTGGAGATCACCTTAACCTCGGCAACAGGCCATCCGTAGCGTGCTTTTACACCTTCTTGTACCCGTTTGGATACGGCATATTTCCCTTTTAAATACAAATTTGCCAGCGTATGGGCAAATTTCATTCCTTTGAGCTTGGCAGAATGCTCGCCGTGCATGGTGTAAATAATATGCTTGCCACGAATAAGTAACGCGATGGGGGCAATGGCTCTTATTACCGCAGGGGAGTGTATATGGATAAATGAATAATCACGAAAACATCGCTTTACTTGTACACAGCGACTAACAATATTGCCGCTAATACAATGTACTGGCACATTATTTTTCGTCAGTGTGCTGTAAAAGGGATCAGAGGTCTTACCGAAGGATAAAACGGCAACCTGATAACCTGCTTTGTGTTGGGCGAGGGCAAGATTCACTGCGCATTTTTCGGCACCGCCCACTTGCAGGCTACTAACACAGTGGAGGATGACCGGTTTTTTAGTAGACCTTGGCATAAGAAACCATTTGTTTGAAGTCGTCTGGCGTCATGTTAGGTTCAATGGGGAAACGATGGAGATCGTAGCGCTTTTTATCAATGTGAAAATTGACGCCGGGACGAAAGTTAAAGGCAAGTTCGTAGCCGGAGGACTTCAACGCTTCAATGACGCCGTCATTATAGGTTGACTGATTGCCCACCGGATAACTAAAGGCATTGACATTGATACCTAAGTGCTTTTCAAGAAGGTGCTTGGAATGCTGTAACTCAAAGAGAATATCTTCATCGGTTAATGCCGATAAAATATAATGGTGATGAGAATGGGCGCCGATAGTCATGCCCTGTTGATGCATTAACTTAAGCTGTTCCCAATCCATAAATTCAGGGGTAGGGTATAGCCCTTGAAAAGCGGAAATTTCTTCGAGTTCTTGGATTTGTTGTTCTAACTCCATACCCGTGGCTTTTATTTCTTTTAGCACATGACGAATAAAGAGCTTCATGTCCCCTTTAAAGCAGACCGGGTGTTTCCAAGATTTTAGTTGCACCTGTTTTAACTGCTTATGTTTGAGAATGTAGGCCACTTTATCCCACCAAGGCAGCACGCTATTGCCGATTAATCCTGTGGCTATAAAAAAAGCCGCCGGTACATTATGGCTTTTTAATATGGGAAAGGCACACTCATAGTTGTCGGCATAGCCGTCATCAAAGGTAATCGTCATGCAACGACGTTTACTCAATAAGCTCGGCTGGGCTATGAACTCTTTGACTTCATTTAAACTCACAATATCAAATTGTGTTTTCATAAAGGCTAGGTGCGCGGACAATTGTTCTTCTGTGCAGGAAAAAACATTGGGATCCCCCGACGTTTTTTCCAAATCACCCACTCGATGAAGATTGATACTGTACAAGCCATTTGGCGTATTTTTCCAGCGATGGCCGGTTAATCCCATTAATGACTCAATCTTCATCTGAATCCGTTTTAAATCCACGTTACATCCTTTTAAAAGTGGGTTTAGGAAGTAGATAGTCTCTATAGTCGTTGGGATCGCCTTTCATTCCAGCTTCAGCCGCTTTGGTGATGTTATACATCTCTCTTGCGCTAACGTAATGTAGCTTATACTTTTCACCGTCATTGTATTGGGTGGTAAGGTGTTGGTGCATGCGTTTTACCGGTTCACCAAGCAAACAATTCATATCAATATCTTGGGCACCGTGCGTATGAATTTTGATAAATATCCATTCTGGACGACCGGCCACATGAATGTGGGTATTGACCCAATTGTCCACACGTCCCGGTGTCGGTGGACAGGTTTCACGGATATCAGCACGTTCTATTTTCGGTAAAACCCCGAATTTTGACTGTTCTTTATTGAATCCTAATGGGCCTTGTAAAATCAGTAAATCGCCGTACGGACTACCGCCCACCGTCATTTCAACGCCCTTGTCGTAGGATTTGGGTTTATTAGGATCATCCTTCGCGTAATACAAGGTATTGGGCATGGAAGGCTGGGTGGCATCCGGAGACGGGAAGGTAAAGTCGGCATAGCAACCGGTTTCGTTAAGTACGATCAACTCATCATTGACACCACACCAATGCCCTTGAGGGTGGGAATTATCCAATGCCCAGTTGCCATGAATAAATGCATATACCGGTTGATTGGTCTTTGGGTCAATGGCAAGGGCACCGTGTTCCTGGTGTAAGGTTTGGGCAAAATTGGTTAATGTATGCCGTAAATTCTCACTGGTGTCATCGTCATGGTGCAAGTGAATTTCGATTTCACCAAACCCGCGGGCACACAAATCGGACAGCTTGGCTAAATGTTCATGGCGATATTCCTCTTCTGGGAAGAAGAACGAATGTTTAGGATGATATCCGTCTGCATCGGTAAATTGACTCGCCATGATTGGATAATCCTTCATCCATCTATCTACACGCTGTCGCTCTAAGTCAATGTTGTCTTTGTTTTTCCACTGGGGTTCGTAGTGATCAACAAAGCAAAACATCACGTGGGTTGGGCCTTCAATGCCGTTCACGTCAGGTTTCTTTCGACGACAAAAACCTAAGATCCAGGTATGCATATCTTTTTTGTAGATCAGTATTGCCGCAGCGGCTAGAACAGTTGTGATCGCGAGAAAAAACAGAAACAAGAAAATCATCAACGGGCGGTCCTCTCCCAGGTTGCAGACAAACGAGATGTCATAAATAAAATAAATCCTCTTCCCAACGAAATATTCATTGAAACGAAAAAGGTGATGAGGTTAATCAGGGTGGCAATTTTCCCGTCAGTGTTGTGTTGGGTTGATTGACCAAACAAAAAGAGTGCATACACCATAAGCTGTATTGCCAATAAAACAACGTAAAAGGAGCTTTGTAAGGCCAATAAGGCGCTGCTGACAAGACAAATCAACATAAAGTGTGGCACAAACCAACGTAGTATTTTATGACTGAAGTAGCTGAAAAAACGCCAACCAATAAATGGATTTAATGCCCATAACAACCGAGTCATGGCTTGATAGTTACCGGCGCCAATGCGTATGCGCCGAGTGGCTTCTTCTGCCAGATTTGGCGCAATCTCTTCAATGGCACGGGCTTCAGGGTTATAGGTAAGGCGATAGCCTTGTTTGGCTATATTCATAAAGACACAGAAATCATCAATGATTGTATCTGAAGGCAAAGGGGTATAAAGGTTTGTACGGATGGCGTAGATTGCGCCGTTTGCCCCTAGCATGGCATTGATTCGGTTTTCATGGAACTTGAGCACTTGCTCGTACTTCCAATACAGACTGTCTTTGTTTTTGCCGGAAAACGGGTCCACTAACTCTAACTCACCACAGACGGCGCCCACATTTTCATCATGAAAGTCTGCCATTAAACGGGTGATGGCGTCTTTTTGAAAGCAGGTGTTCGCATCTGAAAAAACTGAAAATGGCGTCTCAACACGGTTGAGTAAATCGTTAAGTACGTTGATTTTCCCTCGATTTTCCTCAAATAAAAACACCTTCATTCTGGGGTGATCCTGAAATTCAGACAAGATGTCATTGGTGCCGTCTTGACTTCCATCCGAGCCGATCATGATGGTCAGTTTTTCTTCGGGATAGTCGAGAGACAGCAGGTTTTCTACCCGTTGGCGGATACACTTTTGTTCATTGTAGGCGGCAATAATAACGGTAACCTCGGGTAAATCCCGGGCGTTTTTGCGCCGACTGTCTTTGTTTAAGACAAATCTAGTGTCACGTATTGCCTGGGATAGACTACTGATAATAATGAGTAAGACAGGATATAGGGCATAGGTAAAAATGATTGCCCCTGCGCTAAGCCAAAATAACCACGCCAGTACGATCATGATATCTCCCGTGGTTTAGCTGGAATGCCAAGGGCAGTGCAGTTATCAGGTAAGTCTTTTACTACCACGGCGTTGGCGCCAATTTTTACGTTATCGCCAATGGTCACATTGCCAATAATTTTTGCGCCGGCACCGATAAAAAGGTTATTGCCGAGTACCGGAGATTGCCCTTTTTCATCACCAATGACCACACCGCTTTCAATAACAATGTTTTTGCCGCCACGGACTTTACTGTTGATGACAACGCCAACGGGATGCATCAGTACCAATCCTTGGTCAAAAGAGGCGTTAACGCCAATAACGCAGCCATTGAACCAGCGATTTACGGTTTGGAAAATTAACGCAACAGGCTTGAGCCACTTAGTGGCAGCGCAGGCATGGGATAAGCGAAAAAGAATATTGGCTCCGGTGCCATCAATGACAAATAAACGCAGCGTGGAAACCGGCGCACCATCATCTGCGAAGATCTTCTTTTTGTAATCTAAATCGGTTTTGATTATATCGAATAATTTCACGTTTTTATTCCCTACCAATCCAAAGGCCAAATTCCTTTTTAACCCTTTGTTGTTCTTGTTGCATGGTGGCTAATTCGTCAGGATTTCCAATGGTGGCCAAGGGACTTCGCTCTAACGTGAGTATGTCTTGGGTCCAGGGTTTATGATTCTTTTCGTGCCACGATTTAAGTTCGGTATTTAAGTAGTTTACACTACCTTTGTAGGTGTTTTGGTTATCAATAAGCCATTTTCGCGGTGTAAAGGTGTCCGCTCGTTGTACAAACTGGGTTAATTGCGCCCCCACATTGTCGTTGTCTAACAGCATGCCGGTCTGCTCGTTAATAAACTCTTTTGACCCTATTGCCGCATCTTTAAAAACGGCAACGGGCACATTGGCTGCCATGGATTCAACGACAACCACACATGAACCTTCACGTTTTGAGAATATCGCTGAGGTCTTGCTTCTGGCTAAATAGTCAACAATTTGGCTGTACTGTTGGGGGCCGGCAAAATCAATCATGTGCGCGACACCGTACAATGCGGCTTCTTGTTTAATGTGTTCAATGGTGCGACCTGGCTCATCTTGGCCTATCAAGGTGACCTTAAGGGGCGTTTTTAGTTCTGCTAAGCCTTTAAACAGCGCGATATGGCGCTTAAAAGTACCATAGTTTGCAATTACCAACAGATCGATGTCCTTTTCGACGGCGGGGCGACTGACGAATTTATCCGTATTAACCCAACTGGATGCGTATAGGTGCAAGGACTTGATGCGAGGAGAGATCCGTTTCATATACGCATGATCGTCAGCATTGCTGATGGTGCTAAACAGACCGTCTTCTTCCAACAAACGGGGCATGGTAAAAAGCGCGGGCGAATGCGGTGGACTCCAGCTTGGTGCAAACACAATAATAAATTGCTTTTGCAACGCTTGAAAATCAGCGGTATTTAACAGTCGAATAAGGTGTTTTTCGAAGCTAACGTAGATAACCCCTTTTTCCAGTTCACTCACCCAGGGTTTAATGATAATGCCCTTGGATACCACGGTCTGAGGTTCCTGATAACGGGCTGTGGTCCATCGATAAAGATCCGGGATCTCATCAATCACGTCATTGATTTTGCAGCTTAAGGTATCTTCCTTGGGGGAAAGCAATGATGTCGCCGCCTTGAAGTAGTAATCAAGACGGTCTTCAGGGCTCGATGCTCTGTCACCCTTAAATTCAAACCATTTGCGAAATGTCTTTCGTACCCATGGCGAATATCTGAGTGCATCTGCCCATTCTTTTCGAAGTCTGACGGCGAATTTTTTCATTAATATGCTTTCTGGTAACTACCAGCAAATTCCCTCATACCCTTCTTGTCCTAATGCATCATCATTAATGCGCACCAGATCAATCACATGCTTGCCCGGTGGGATATCTGTTACCAGATCACGGAACTGTTCGTCACCATTGCCAATAACGATCACTTCGCTTTCATCAATCACCGTTGCTGCATCATCAACCATTAGTTTGGAGATATGGGGAATTTGATTCAGGATGTAATCTTTGTTGGCACCGACGATAGCGGCAAGGTTGACGTTTCGATCATACAATTTTAAATCGTAACCTTTACCTAACAGGCGTTCGATAAGTTCTACAATCGGGCTTTCTCTAAGATCATCAGTTCCGGCCTTAAAGCTAAACCCAAGAATACCGATTTTACGTTTACCTTTCGCGGTAACCAGATTTATCCCGTTTTCTATTTGCTGTTTATTCGAAGGCAAAATGGCAGATAGCAAGGGGGTATTGATATCTAGAGCACCGGCTTTATATACCAGAGCACGGACGTCCTTAGGCAAACAGGAGCCGCCAAAAGCAAAGCCCGGTTTCATGTAATAAGGAGAAATATTTAATTTGGTATCCTGGCAGAAGATATCCATCACCTTGTGGCTGTCTACATCAACTTGTTTGGCTATATTGCCGATTTCGTTAGCAAAGGCCACCTTGACGGCGTGCCACACGTTATCGGTGTATTTTACCATTTCGGCGGTGGCCAGATCGGTGCCGATTTTGGGTCCTGGAAGTTCGCTATATAGACTCATTACCTGTGTTAGGGTTTGCTCGTCAGATGCACCCACCACCGTCTTAGGTGGGTTATAAAAGTCAAATACGGCGGTACTTTCACGCAAAAACTCAGGGTTAATACACAACCCAAATCCTTGACCGGCTTGTTTGCCTGAAGCTTGTTCTAAGGTTGGCTGTACGATATCGGCCATGGTGCCCGGTAACATGGTGGAACGAATAACCACAATATGACGGGTATCTTTGTCCCTTATCACCATACCGATTTCTTCGCAGACACGTCGTACAAACTTGAGATCCAAGCTGCCATTTAGCTGACTGGGCGTACCCACGCACACAATGGAAATATCACTGGCTAATACGGCTTCCTCACAGTTTGTGGTTGCTTTGAGTCGCCCCGCCTTCACACTTTGCGAAATGATTTCACCAATGTCTTTTTCGATGATTGGGGTTTTGCCTTCATTGATAAGTGCCACTTTTGCTTCGGTGGGATCAACACCTATGACAGTATGACCATCGTTTGCCAAACAACCGGCTGAGACAGCCCCAACGTATCCTAATCCAAAAATGCTGATATTCATGTGAAATCCTACTTATTCCTTGCCGTGTTGAGCATGTCAACAAAGTCTTGAGTAACTGTTTTCCAGCTATAATTTTCTTTGACCAGTGTATAACCATTTATGGCGATTTGTGATGCTTTTTCATCGTTCTTTAGTAGTGAGATCGTCGCCTTTGCAAAGGCATCATGGTCGTCTGCAATCATAATGTTTTCATCATGAGTAATAGGCAATCCTTCTGCGCCAATGCTGGTTGATATAACCGGTAGGCCTGCGGCCATGGTTTCAAATATTTTAATACGGGTGCCACCACCTATGCGCAACGGCACAATGGATGCGCTGGCCGCCGCTAGGTATGGTCTTACATCATCTACGGTACCGGTAACGGTGATACTGCTGTCAACGTCACCTAGTTGGAGGATTTTATCTGGTGGATTGCGCCCAAGTATCGTCAGGGTCACCTCGGGTACACCTTGCTTTATAAGGGGATAACAGTGTTTGATAAAATCCTCGATGCCATCAATATTGGGCATCCAGTCCATAGAGCCTAAAAACACTAAAGAGAAGGGCTTTGGCTGGCGAGGTATTTCAGCGAAAAAGTCGAGATCAACACCGGTCTCTACATGGCCTAAAACATTCGTTAGTCCAAACTCATTGGTAAAAACCTCTTTATCGAAGTCACTTACCGCTATTACGCCATCAAACCACTGACAGGTGTGTTGTTCAAAGCGTTTAAACCGTTGCCACTGGTTCTTATAAAACACTTTGCTGACGGCGTTACCCGCATTTTTGCAATGCCTTTCCCAAATATAGCTTTCGACGTTATGTTGAAAAAGCACATAGGTGGTTTCCGGCTTTTTGGGTAAGCGTGTTAAATTTACTGACAGTGACAAAAAGTCACATACCACAATATCAAAATGCTGCTTAGCTAATAGGGCGCTAAGGGTATCTGTAATGGTCTGTGTGGTATATTTGTCAATCACATAAGGCAGAGAAGAGCTCACAACATTCTTAGCCACATCGGTTAACAGGGCCAACTTGTTATCTTTGTTATCCTGCCAAGGGGCAAAAACCTGATGATCGGAATATGACTGAATGTTTGGCGTAGGGGCGCTGTTAGGCGCTTTTAACGTAAAATAGGTAATCTCATAGTGCGCCTTAAGTTGCACCATCATATTGTAAGTGCGGATTTTACCGCCACTGTTTAACGGATACAGTTCATCCGCTTTGATCCATAGCAAGGATGGCTTCATACCCTGTTCGATTCCTGTACTGTCCATATTTTCTTTTTTAACTTGGTGCCTATTAGTACGACTATTGAGGAGATTTTAGCGCATTTTCAATTTGGCTTTTTGTATCTAACAAGGCTTGGCTACTGGGCTGTAGACTCAAGGCTTTCATGATCCAACGATTGGCGTCATCAAGTTGATTGGTTTGCAGTAGCAACCAGGCTATATTATTCATTGCCTGCCAATTGCGCGGATGTGCTGCGAGGAGATCTTGGTAAATACTAATGGCTTTTTGCTTATCTACCTTTGCCAGCTCGCTGACATAGTATAAGTCGGCTTCGTCATACCCAGGACTGAGTGCCGCGGTTTCTTCAAGTACCGCCAGACCTTCCTCAACATTACCTTCGGCCGCTAACGCTTTATATAACAGCTGAGCTGAACGAGGGGTTTTTGACGTTTCATATGCTTCACGTAGGGTGGGGATCGCACTTTTGTAGTCACTTTTTCCTGATGCAGCCCTACCAAGTATTTCTTTTCCGCTTTGGCTGTTAGCGTAAGTGGGGGGAAGGTTATGCATGATTTTCAACGCATCATCGTACTGCTTTAAATTCACTAAAAGGTGCGCTTTCAATAATTGAATACGTGGTTTGGCAAGGATACTGGTCGGGGCGGTTTTTAGTGTCCGTAGGGCCTTTTTATCGCCATCGGACATCATGGTCGCCTCTATATAGGCTTCATAAATTTGAACCGAGGCATAGCCGGAATTTATCGAACGTCGTAATACTTCAACCGCCGCGAGGGGTTGCTTTAGGGCCATATAAGAGCGAGCTAAAATAAAGTTCACTTTAGGACGCTCGGTATAATCGAAAATGTTTGCACGAGAGAGAGAAATCACCTCACGATAATCGTTTTCAAGGTATGCCACATACAGCCTAGTATACTTCGCTATTTTGCCGCTAGTCTCTAACGCCTGGTGAATTTTTTCTTTGGCTTCAGCGGGATTTTGGCTCATATTGGCGGCAACAAAAGCACCGGTGAGTGCGGTTTCATCATTGGGGGCTTTGCGCAGGATAGTGACATAGGCACTAACGGCTTCTTCAAAGTTATCTTCCCCCATGGCTGTTTCAGCAAAATATTTGGCCGCTTCTACGTTTGCCGGATCAATACGCTTAATCGTGCTGTAGATGTCCGTTAAGGGCTCATAATTTCCGACAAATTTTTCAAATTCAGCGGAAATGAGGTAGTTTTCTACATCGTCCGGTGCCGATGCTATCCACTCATTAATAATTTCTCGAGCTTCATCTATTTCAGCATTCGATGTCTTAATGCCGATAAGTAACAGTTTTGACTTATAACTGTCGCCGGAGGCTGCCTCTTCAACAATTTTCTCTGATGACGACTGAATAAGTGATAAGCCCGAGTCGTCGCCTACCGACAATTTGAGTAAGCCTAACTGCTGTCTTTCTTCTGGGGTATAGAAGTTCTGTTGATTTACATTTTGCAGAATTTCGGCCGCACGATTGGTTTCCCCCGCAAACAGTAATGCAGAAGCCGCTTTTGTGGCTAAACGGTTATTGCTGGAAATTAATGAAGGATACTTTTCATATAAATCGTATGCAGAGATTGAATCTCCGGCAGTAAGTTTTGCGGCAATATACATTTGTAAGCCCGGATGATTGGGCGGCAAATGGTCAACGATCTTTTCCAAATACGAAAGGGCTTGCTCATAGTTCCCAATTTGAAAGTGAGCAATACCTGCAATATAGATGGAAGAAGGTGTCACCAGATTTTTATTTAACGAGATATCGATATGTCGAGCGGCCGACTCAAAATCCTTTTTCGCAAGGGCTACAATAGCTTTTTGCTGATTGGCAAGGGGATGCTCAGGGGCAAGGGTAAGAATTTTATCGATATAGGGTTCCGCTATGTCATATTCCCGCGCTAATAACCGGACTTCCGCTATTTTGAGGTTTAATTGGGCGAAATAGGGTTTTAATGCCAGCAGAGCTTGATAGTTTTCCGCCGCCAGATCGTAATCCCCAATGGCTTGTTGTATTTCCGCAGTTAATGAACGGGTTAACCAGTCGTTAGGGTATTTCTGTGTTAGTGCATAAAGCGCATCTTTTTGTGCGAGATTATTGTTAAGCAGGAAATTATCAATAATGAACTTAAAATCTTCCACCCGTTGCTGTGTCGCCGGGCTGGCAGATTTTTTTGCATCATCAATATACTTGTTTGCCAATTCTGCGGATTTGGAGCGTGCGGCAATGACGGCGGCGATAATCTCTACCGCGGCACGTTGTTCACCTTTGAGTTGGGAGTCAAATTCTTCAAAGGTGGCTTGAAAAACATCTAAATCAGCCATGGAATACATGGCAAGAAAGTAGGGCTCGGCAAAATCGTTTATATCGCCGCGTTGAGTAAGTACCTTGTCAAAGGTGGTTACTGCGCTAGCCATATCACCGATATCAAAATAGATTTGGGCCAGCTCAATTCTTGGGCGTGTATCGGTGGGCGACTGCTGAACCGCTGCCTTTAGTTGAATAATCGCATTTTTATAATTCTTGTTGGCGAGCGCTGCTTCTGCTGCGGACATCCTCTCTTCAACCGTTTTTGGTGTACATCCGGCAAGAATACAGACGGAAATAACGGCGGTGAGAACTTTGTTCATATTTTTTCTATCCATTTAAATGCAACACTTCCAAATTTAGTAGTCGGGTTACTTTAAGCCTTATCTTACCAAATTAAAAGTATGAAACCTTATGATGAGTTCTTAAATTGCAGACATAAAAAAAGGCGACCTCAGTCGCCTTTCTAAAATGTAGTTAAAAACTATTTGTTTTTACGACGTCCAGTCATGCCTAAGCCTACTAAGCCTAACGCTAAAACTGCAACAGTTGAAGGTTCAGGAACCTTAACTGTGAATACCGCTGATAAGTCACCGCTAACATCAGGTAGAGTGCCTAAAGTATCGAAGTCACCGTTTACTGTAACAATTGAGTAGAACGGGATAGGGTCAACGAAGAAAGATTCACCATCTGTAGTTAACACGAAATCAGTAAAGTCAAAGTTGAAGTTACCAGTACCGTTTTCATATTGTCCGTAAGCATTAACAACAGTGCTTGCAGAACCAAGAAGGATGTCGTCTCCGCTGATGTCAGTTACTGTACCAGCTAACACATCGTCAGAAGTAGTATCGTGACTAGGGTCAATGTAAATGCTGAAAGTCGCTGTTGTTGCAGTGAATTCAGTCTCAGTTGCGTTAGCTGTACCAGAAGCAGTTAATACTGCATAAAGGTTATAGCCGATGCCACCTAAGTCTAAACCCATTACAGAGCTTGCAACAGGAACGGTTGCTTCTTCAGAAACCAAAGAAGTTAGGCTGGCAAATGCGCCTGTAGTAAAGCCGCCTGAGCCGTCGAATACCAATTCTTCAAAGTAAGAACCGTTAAATTTGTCACCAGTAACGATGCCGCCGCCGTAAGCAGACTCATCGATAGAAAAATCTAAAAATTCTGCAGAGCTTGAGAAAGACGCCGCCAAACCAGCAGTTAATGCGAGGGATTTTACAACTGTATTGAATTTCATAACCATCTCCATATTCGTATTAGTTCGGCTGTTAGGCCTCGCAGAAGTATTAGCATGTATGATGCCAACTTTGTAAGATGTTGTTTTTAAAGCGATATTCCGGGTGGCAATTCAATTGTAATAATTGTTTGTAAAATAACCTGACAGTCAGCTTGGTTACTTTTTGAGCACTATGCGGCGGGCAATATTAAACTTCAATCGCTGTAGCAGTCCGCGGTTCCCCAAAGGGCACCAAGTTTTACGCATTTTGTTTTTATAGGCATCAAAATGAAGACCATAGGGGGCGTAAAGCACGTCACCGCGATCAAGTAAAATTTTAAGGGCATAGGTTTCCGCTAAACCAGCACACAGATTCACGGCCATGGCCGTTGATGGGCCTTTTTGCTGTTGAAAATCCACCGCACTTGGGTCTGCGAGGTAATCCCGTTGTAACATGGCCGGTGACAGGCCAATAAGAAACTGAATAAGCTGTTCTTCTTCTGTTTGCTTATCATCAAAGCGAAAGTATTCTTCGTAAGTCATTTTGCCCGGCTTAAAGCAGAGCAGGGCGGCGCCCATGCCTAACGGCGCGGCAGTTATGACGGGGATCCCTTTTTCATAACAACGACTAAATACCAGTTTTCTTGCTTTTAAGGCGAAAAAGTCGAGGCTGTCTACGTATAAATCCACATCTTCTAAAAAAGCATCCACATTACTTTCATCAATGCCTTGGGGGAAAGTACCTATATCGAGTTCAGGGTTGATATCCATGAGCATTCTCCCCATAACATGGATTTTATCCTGATCTTTAGTGGAAACAAAGGCGCCGGATTGCCGATTGATGTTGTGGATATCGAACTGGTCGAAATCTGATATGTTAAGTTTTCCGACACCTAACCGCGCCAGGGTTAAACTATGAAGCCCACCTACACCGCCGCAACCGGCTATAGCTACGCGCTTGTTCCGTAAAAGGTGCTGTTCTTGATGGGTTACCCAGCCTATATTTCTGGAAAACGCCACATCATAGTTAAATTCCATACGTTACTCGGTTATCCTGCGGACTGATCATATTATCTCATTTAATAGATTAAGCTAATATGATGACATGTAAAATAGAATTGGAAAATAATTCAAATCAAGGAAAAGGATTGTTTCGATGAAACGACTAGGTCTGATGCTCTACCTGCTATGCGTAAGCCAGATACTCAATGCGGCCGCTTTAACTGACGTTGTCGTCAAGATAAAGCCATCCATTGTGGGTGTGGGTTTTTACGCGCCCCTTGCCACAGTGAGTCATCAACTAAAGGGAACTGGGTTTGTGGTGGGGGATGGTCACTATGTGGTGACCAATAGCCATGTGGTAAATGCGGTCCCCCGTGTTGATGAGAATATTAAATATAACCAGGTGGTGTTTGTGCCGAAGGGGAAAAAATATTCCATCATCAGGGTTAAGCAGGTATATACCGATGAAAAACATGATATTGCAATTTTAGAAATTGATAAGCCATTACCCCCGCTTAAATTAGCGCCAAGAGATCGTCAGATCGCCGATGGTGAAGATATCGCTTTGACAGGTTTTCCTATTGGTGCTGTACTGGGGCTTTTCCCTGCCACGCACAAGGGAATTGTCGCTGCTTACTCACCTAATATTATTTCCGCGGCAAATAGCCAGCAGTTATCAGAATTATTTTTAGAAAGTATTAAGCACCCGTTTATGGTTTATCAATTGGATATCACCGCCTATCCGGGCAATAGCGGTAGCCCCGTTTATTTAGCGGATTCTGGAGAGGTTTTTAGCGTCGTCAATAAGGTCTTTGTGAAGGAAACAAAAGAGTCAGCCATAAGTACGCCTAGTGGCATAACGTATGCCATTCCAGTGGAACATATATATGCACTGGCTGAAAAACACGGACTTTTCTGATACACAGAGTGTCACCATGGGGTGATATTTGCGTTTTCAAGGCGCTAAAAATATGACAACATTTTAAAAATTGGTTTAGGAAGCACCGAAAATTATGACAGTTGAGTTCAAAAAAATAGCCGTTGTAGGGTTAGGTTACGTTGGCTTACCCCTAGCGGTGGCTTTTGGTAAAAAACGTCCCACCGTTGGGTTTGATATTAACACCCAGCGTGTCAATGAATTGAAGACCGGTCAGGACCATACCCTTGAAGTTTCAGAGGAAGAACTGAAATCCACAAATCATTTAACCTTTACCGATGATAAATCGGCATTGAGTAGCTGTGATGTTATTATCGTCACTGTCCCCACACCCATCGATAAAAATAAGCAACCGGATATGACGCCCTTACGTAAAGCCAGTGAGATGATTGGCTCGATTATCACCAAAGGGACAACGGTTATTTATGAATCTACGGTTTATCCGGGGGCCACAGAAGAATACTGTATTCCTATTATAGAACGGGTGTCGGGCCTTACTTTTAATCGCGATTTTTTTGCCGGTTATAGCCCAGAGCGGATCAATCCCGGTGATAAAACCCACCGCTTAGAAAGCATTGTTAAAGTGACATCGGGAAGTACGCCGGCCGTCGCTGAACACGTTGATGCGCTATACAACGACATTATTGATGTGGGGACGCACAAAGCCAGTTCCATCAAGGTGGCTGAGGCGGCAAAGGTTATTGAAAATACCCAGCGAGACTTGAATATAGCCCTCATCAACGAACTGGCCATGATTTTCGAACGGGCCGGTATTGATACCGAAGAAGTGCTGGAAGCGGCGGGGAGTAAGTGGAATTTCTTACCGTTTCGCCCCGGTCTTGTTGGCGGCCACTGTATCGGCGTTGACCCCTATTATTTAACTCATAAAGCCGAAGAGTTGGGACATCATCCTGATGTCATACTGGCAGGCCGTCGTATTAATGACCGCATGGGCGAATACGTGGTCTCGCGCTTAGTAAAGGCCATGCTTAAAAAGCAAATTATGGTCAATGGTGCCAATATCCTATTACTGGGCATTACATTTAAAGAGAATTGTCCAGATATCCGCAATACAAAAGTGGTGGATATTGCCCATGAACTAAAAGAATACAATGTAAATCTTCATATCTATGATCCCTGGGCCAGCGCTGAGGAAGTCGAAGAAGAGTATGGCTTGCAATTAATTGATGAGCCAACATTAAATCATTACGATGCGGTGATAGGTGCCGTATCACACCGTGAATTTAAAGCTTGGACGCCCGCACAATTAAAAGCACTGTGTAAATCGGAAAGTCTCATTTTTGATCTTAAATACATGTTTGATAAGACGAGCGTGGATATTCGTTTATAAGGAAGCAATGAAATGAAAGTATTAGTTACTGGTGCAGCAGGGTTCATCGGCTCTCATGTGTCCATGTATCTGTTAGATCGGGGTGATGAGGTTGTCGGTATCGACAACTTAAATGACTACTATGATGTTTCACTAAAACTCGCTCGCTTAGACAGAATTAAAGCGTTGCCTTCATCGGATAAATTTTCTTTTGTGAAAATGGCCGTGGAGGACAGGGAAGGTATGGAGCGCCTGTTTGCCGAAGAAAAATTCGATAAGGTGGTACATCTGGCGGCGCAGGCTGGTGTACGTTACTCTTTGGAAAATCCCCACGCGTATATTGATGCCAATATCGTTGGCTTTATGAATGTACTGGAAGGGTGCCGTCATAACAGCGTTAAACACTTGGTTTATGCGTCATCTAGCTCTGTGTACGGGGCCAATGAAAACATGCCGTTTGCTGTGGAAGATAATGTGGATCACCCGGTTTCACTCTATGCGGCAAGTAAAAAAGCCAACGAATTAATGGCTCATACCTATAGTCATTTATACGGTTTACCCACCACAGGTTTACGCTTTTTCACCGTTTATGGGCCATGGGGCCGACCCGATATGGCGTTGTTTTTATTCACCAAAGCGATTTTGGATGATAAACCAATACAGGTGTTTAACTTTGGTAATCACCGTCGTGATTTCACCTATATTGACGATATTGTTGAAGGTATTATCGCTACCCTCGACAATACCGCCGCACCCAACCCGGAATGGACAGGACAAGCACCAAGCCCAGGCTCAAGTAAAGCACCGTTTAAGGTCTATAATATTGGCGCACAGACCCCAGTGCACTTGTTGACCTACATTGAAACGTTAGAAGAGGCCCTTGGCAAAAAAGCGGAAAAAGAATTGCTACCATTACAGCAAGGCGACGTACCGGATACCTATGCTGATGTGGAAGCCTTGGTAAAGGATACGGGTTATCGCCCTACTACGGATATTAAAACTGGTATTGGCAAGTTTGTTGAGTGGTATAAATCATTCTATAACGTCTAATTCCGCAGTAACGGTTGCATAAAAACATGCAACCGTTTACTTGTTTAAGAATTGTTGCAAATAGTCTTGCTGTTCTTCTGGCATAAGAGGTATTTGTTGACGCAGAGACAGACGTATTTCCTTAAGCATTGACGCAAATCCAGGTTTGAGGCTGCCTTCCAGTAGTGGCCGGTTAATATAGTAGGGGGCGCGTTTGCCGTGATAATCGACCACGGGGCCGATTTGCTGAAATTTAATACCCACAAATCCCATACTTCTGGCCAACCTTGGCTCCATCATGACATAAGCATGCTTTACACCAAACTCTAGCGCTGAGGCCGCGGCGGCGAAATAAAGCCCTACTGCAATAAAAGGAAAACAACGTAACTCGGTTTCGGAATACGTCTCTGGGTTGATGGCACCGATGGCAGAACCTTCAAAGTCATCAGAACGACGTCGTCTGAAGTACTTGGGGACGGCTAATCGGGATATTTCACACACTTCATGGCGTTTAAAATTTTGTGGGCGAAGATCATCGCGAGTGATGGAATCACTACAGTATTTTTCAATGGGCAGAAATTGATCATCCATTAACGGACGCACGGTTCTGACTGTGCCAGCCATCTGGTTAGTGTTAATGTGGCGGATCAAGCAATGACGAGAATAGTCGTCAAATTCATCTTTTTCCAAGCCTTCAGGATGCACCGGTTCGAATGCCAATTCTTCACAATAGACATTGTGCCGTATCCCGTAGACGGTTCTGCGAAGGTCATCGTCAATGGCGAGAACAGGTTCAAGATAAGTACTAAAGTGGGAAGAGATATAGTTGGCTTCCCGCAATTGCTGATAACCTGAAACTAACTTTCCTATTCGGCTCTTGCGAATTTTTCTATTTATAATGTCAAAAATTGAGCGTTTCATCATATTACAACTCTGTGCCTCTCAACCATGCAAAAATTGTTGCATACGTAAATGAAGAACACCTTGCTGATAGTGTTGTGTCCATTATTAAAAATCATCAGGCAGATTGCCCTACTAAAACTATAGTTCATCCTCGTTACAAGATGTCACTAATCGAAGCATACACACGCATTATATTAGGGGGAAGGGGCTGGAGGGGGGAGTTAGGACTGTTTTTTTAACTAAAGGTATAAAAAAGTAAAGCCACAATGTGTGGCTTTACGAAATTTTACATAGCGGCTTTCATCTCTCTGCGTTTTTGATGAAGTAGCGGCTCAGTGTAGCCATTAGGTTGGCTAACGCCTTCAAAAATCAAGGCTTTCGCTGCCTGGAAACCAAATGATTGGCTGACATTCGGCGTCATGGGCAGGTAATCCGGGTCGCCCTCATTTTGCTTATCTACCAGTGATGCCATGGTCTCTAATGACTGCATGACTTGTTGTTCAGAAATAATCCCGTGCACGAGCCAGTTCGCCAGATGTTGGGATGAAATTCGTAATGTGGCCCGATCTTCCATTAGACCCACATTATTAATATCTGGTACTTTTGAACAACCAATACCCTGATGAACCCAACGTACCACGTAGCCAAGGATACCTTGTACATTGTTATCCACTTCACGCTGAATTTGCGTGTCGGTGAGGGATGCTGTATCCCCAAGAAGTGGAATGGTCAGGATCTCTTTGGTGCCATCATAGTGTGTATTGCCCATCTCGCGCTGGATACCAAATACGTCGATATCATGGTAATGCAAGCTATGTAATGTGGCTGCCGTCGGGGAGGGTACCCATGCGGTATTGGCGCCGGATTTCGGATGACCGACTTTGGCTTCCATCATGTTGGCCATTTGATCAGGGATTGCCCACATACCTTTACCAATTTGCGCTCGACCACTTAAACCACACTGTAAACCGGTCACCACATTGGCTTTTTCGTAGGCTTGAATCCACGGCATGGCTTTGAGATCACCTTTGGGGGCGAAGGGGCCGGCGTACATGGAGGTGTGTATTTCATCACCAGTACGGTCCAAAAAGCCGGTATTGATAAAGGCTACACGGGAGGATGCCGCCCCGATGCAAGCTTTAAGGTTTATGCTGGTACGTCGCTCTTCATCCATAATACCCATTTTCAGTGTATCGGTAGGTAAACCAAGTATAGATTCGATACGTCCGAACAGGGTGTCAGTAAATGCCACTTCTTCAGGCCCATGCATTTTGGGTTTAACAATATAAATACTTCCTTTTTGTGAGTTTTTATATTTTCCATTACCAAGCACATCATGCTTGCCGATAAGGGCGGTGATCACGCCGTCCATGATCCCTTCATACACAGGTTCGCCGTCTAACAAGATGGCATCGTTGGTCATCAAGTGACCCACGTTTCTGACAAACATCAGGCTGCGACCCGAAAGGGTAATGGTTTGTCCGGGATCCGCTGCACTAATAAATTGCTTGTCTTGTTGCATGGCGCGGGTGATTTTACGCCCATTTTTTTCCATGGTGAGGCTTAAATCACCTTTCATTAAGCCAAGCCAGTTAGCATAAACCAGGGTTTTATCTTCAGCATCAACCGCTGCCACAGAATCTTCGCAATCCATAATTGTGGTCAGCGCCGCTTCTAAAACAATATCTTTAACACATGCCGGATCACTACTACCGATAGGATCATTGGCATCAATTTGTAATTCGAAGTGTAGGCCGTTGTGACAGAAAAACAACGAGGTGGGGGCGCTCGTACTGCCTTGGTATCCCACGTACTGCTCAGGAGCTTTTAAAGACGTGGTCTCACCGGTGTCTAAACGTGCGACGAGTTGTGAATTTTGCAATTCATATCCGCTCACGTTGGCATGGGAGCCATTTGCCAAGGGCAGCATTACATCCAACCATTCTTTGGATTTTGCTATCACCTTTGCCCCTCTGGCAGGGTTATAGGATTTACCGGCTTCGGCACCGCCTTCATTGCTGATGACATCAGTGCCATACAGGGCGTCATACAAGCTTCCCCAGCGAGCATTTGCCGCGTTGAGGGCATAGCGGGCATTGTTGATTGGCACAACCAATTGAGGGCCCGCCATGGTTGCAATTTCTGGGTCGACATTTTGGGTCGTCGCGGTAACCTGTTCAGGTTGGGGTTGAAGATAACCAATTTCCTGAAGGAAGCTTAAGTATTCGTCACCACCTGCACTGCGGTTTGCTTTATGGTAGCTATCGATTTGCGCCTGTAAACTGTCCCGCTTTTCCAGCAGAGCCTTGTTTTGAGGCGTGAGGTCGATAAGCAGTGCCTCAAAGCCCTGCCAAAAAGCCGCCGGCTCTACTTGGGTGCCTGGCAATGCTTGCGTATTAATAAAACTGTCTAGAACTTCAGCGACCTGAAGCCGTCCATGTTGTATATAGCCTTTCATATTGACCTCTGCGTTGACAATCTATGTCCAGTGTAGAGAGGTTGGCTCATTATTTTTAATTTATGGTTTCTATAATTGTCATTAATTATATGAATGTTTATGGTGGTTGATTGCAATTGCATTATTGTTCACTGTTTATATCGGCGGCCACTTCACCAATGAGACGTCGAAGCCAGATATGTCCGGCATCGTGGTGTAGCAACGCACTCCATGCCATTTTTAGTGCAATAGGCGGGATGTCAAAGGGGGGATCTTTAACAATAACGTTAGGATCATCTTTGAATAATCGCGCCGCCTTGCTGGGTAATGTGGCGACTAAGTTCTGGGTTTTCGCAATTTGTAATGCCGCGTGATAGTGGCGAGTAAATACCCGTATGGCCCGTTGTTTTCCTATTTTCGTCAGTTCGGCATCCACCCAACCCAGCTTTTGTACTTCGTTGGGATCAATACCCACACCCACACCGAAGCCTGTTTTACTTACCCAGATATGATGGGTACTTAAATAGGCATCAAGATCCCAACGGGAAGCCAAGGGATGACTGGCGCTAAGGACACAGCTGAAACTGTCGTACCAGATTACCTTTTGATGGAAAGACAAGGGTAATTCGTCAAAGCGGTTGATGGCCATGTCTACTTTACCTTGCTCTACGTCGTGGAAGGTAACGTCACTCGGGGTAATTAAATCGAGGGTTATATTTGGCGCGACACTGCTTAATCGTCCCACTAGCTCTAATAACAGGGTACTTTCTGCATAATCACTGGTCATGATCCGGAATGTTCGCGCACTGCTGGCAGGATCAAAGTCGGTTTCAGGCTGAATGGAGCTTTCCAGTTTACTGAGTACATCCCGTATTACCGGTTGTAATTCCAGCGCTCGCTTGGTGGGAGTCATCCCTTCGCTGGTGCGCACGAGTAAAGGATCTTTAAACAAGTCTCGTAAGCGTTTAAGTCCATTGCTCATTGCCGGTTGGGTTATGCTCAATTGATTTGCTGCACGGGTGACACTTCCTTCCCGTAGTAAAACATCGAGATAAACCAAAAGATTGAGATCCACTTTGGCAATATTCATGTTTTAAATGCTCCAAATTAATATTATTTACTTTTGCTATTATAAAGACAGCTGAACAACATGTCAGATTGACTAATAGTCGCAGATTTTGATGGGAATCGGCACCTAAAGTACTGATACTTTAGTCTCAATGCTATATTAACAGAGGATTCATGAAGAATTTACGAATTTATATGTGAGTTTTTTGATAAACAAGCTGAATATAAAAAAGGCTCCCGGAGGAGCCAATATGACGTAATGAAAAAAAGATTACACGTCGAACTGGTTCATGGTGTTGTCTTCACCCGCTGCTTTAAGGGCTGCTTCACCAGAGAAGTACTCTTTATGTGTATCCCCTAAATCGGAACCCGCCATCGCTTGGTGTTTAACACAGGCTAAGCCGCCGCGCAGTTCTCTACGTTGAACGCCGCGAACATAAGCAAGCATGCCTTCTTCGCCGAAGTAACCTTGAGCAAGGTCATCGGTAGACAGTGCTGCCGTATGATAAGTCGGCAAGGTGATAAGGTGATGGAAAATACCGGCTTCACGTGATGCATCACGTTGGAAGTTCTGGATTTTTTCATCAGCAGCAATCGCAAGTTCGGATGAGTCATAGTCCACAGACATAAGTTTATCACGGTCGTAGCCAGACAGATCTTTACCTTCTTCTTGCCATTGATCGAACACTTGTTGACGGAAGTTAAGGGTCCAGTTGAATGATGGAGAATTGTTGTATACCAATTTCGCATCTGGAACTTCTTTACGGATCGCATTAACCATATCGGCAATTTGCTGTACATGGGGCTTTTCTGTTTCAATCCACAGTAAGTCTGCACCGCGCTGTAACGATACGATACAATCCAGTACCACACGGTCGAAACCGGTATTGTCACGGAATTTGAACAGGCCGTTTGGCAGACGAACCGGTTTCACCAATTTACCGTTTTGTTTTAATACCACATCGCCTTCGTCGAGGTCGTCGGTGCTGTTAACATCGCTGGTTTCTAAAAATGCATTGTATTGTGAAGCCAGATCACCAGGCTCTTTTGATACTGGGATCTTTTGCGTTAGACCTGCACCTAAAGAGTCGGTACGAGCAACAATAACGCCATCATCAACACCCAGTTCTAAGAAGGCATAACGAACCGCATTGATTTTCGCCAGAAAATCTTCGTGAGGCACCGTCACTTTACCGTCTTGGTGACCACATTGTTTGGCGTCTGAAACCTGGTTTTCAATTTGGATACAGCAAGCACCGGCTTCAATCATTTTCTTCGCGAGCAGATAAGTGGCTTCTTCGTTACCGAAACCGGCATCGATATCAGCGATGATTGGTACCACGTGGGTTTCAAAGTTATCGATTTTTGCTTGAATGGCGGCAACGTCACCGTTGTTCGCTTTAGCCGCATCTAATTGCTTGAATAAATCACCGAGTTCACGGGCGTCTGCTTGGCGTAAAAAGGTGTAAAGCTCTTCAATGAGTGCAGGCACGGAGGTTTTTTCGTGCATGGACTGATCTGGCAGAGGACCAAATTCAGAACGAAGGGCTGCGACCATCCAACCTGATAAGTAGAGGTATCTTTTGTTAGTCGTTCCGTGGTGTTTCTTGATGGACAACATTTTTTGTTGACCAACAAAGCCGTGCCAGCAACCAAGTGATTGTGTGTAGCTTGCGCTGTCAGCATCGTATTCAGCCATGTCACGACGCATAATGCCTGCAGTATACTTGGCGATATCTAATCCAGTTTTAAATTGATTCTGCGCCATCATACGCGCGGCATATTCTGGATTAATGCCTTCCCAAGCGCCTTTTTGCGCCGCTTTTAACGTTGCAATGGTATCGATGTCTTGTTGATATTGCGACATACAAGTCTCTCCCAATCTCTCTTTAAAATAGAATTTAGCGATTCCGCTGCACTGCGTTATCGACCGCTCAAAATCATCCTAGTGCCAGTTGCTTGATAAAAGAAATATATATCTATCATTTTCATCATAAGTAGCATGAATGTGGATTGAATGTTGATATGAAAGTTGACAGCTGGTTTTTCATGACGTGTGAGTTTGCGTTGAATTTAAAGCTGGCAGCTAGGACAAAGGTCGCCGATATATTGATAAATACAGTGATAGAAAACACCGTGAGTTGCCTTATGAAGGTGTGAGCCTAGGTCAAGTGCTGACTTTTTGGCACAAAAAATAACTGGGTATTAGGGGGGTGACCCGCCGATGGAAGGTGGCTTAATGGTATTCGCCATATAAATAGTGATGATTCAGGGCGGGCTAATTTAGCGTGGATATAAGACAGCCGATGGGGAAATGTGTCCTTTTTTGTCAATGGACGTTATTTCTTGATGTCTGTGGAAAATGGATTTGTTGGCGTTGTCGTTGTGTTTTACACTACGATTTCTTTTTCATCACGGAAAAAAATAATGCAAAAAAAATACAATGTATTATCACTATTCGCCATTTTGGTGGTTCAGGGGTGTACGCAACTGAACACAACGGATCTTGTTGGATCTGCAGAACAAACCAATATAACTGAACCTAAAAATATTATTATGGTTGTTTCTGACGGTATGGGGCCTGCCTATACCACTGCGTATCGTAATTTTGCTGATGATCCCGCAACGCCCGCTGTGGAGAATGTCGTTTTTGACGACATTTTCGTTGGCAATGCCTCAACGTACCCTGCGCCGGTATCCGGTTATGTGACCGATTCGGCTGCGGCGGCGACAGCGCTGGCTACGGGGGTGAAATCCTACAATGGCGCCATAGGTGTGGATGTCAACAAACTACCTGTGGAGTCTGTATTACAACGGGCGAAAAGACTGGGTATGCGTACCGGTGTGGCGGTGACGTCGCAAGTAAACCATGCTACGCCAGCCGCGTATATTGCTCATAATGAAAGCCGAAAAAACTATGATGCCATTGCTGATAGTTATTTTGATGACAGACTGAACGGCAAATTTGTCGCTGATGTGATGTTAGGTGGCGGGACTCAGTTCTTTGAGCGGGAAGATAGAGATCTGGTGGCAGAGTTTATCGACAACGGCTATGAATACGTGGATACCTATAATAAGTTGGCTACCTTGCCCGCTGGTTCAAACGTACTGGGCTTGTTTGCGCCTGTCGGTCTGCCAGCAGCATTGGATGACACGCGTCATCACCGCCTTTCTTATCTGACAAAAAATGCCATAAAACATCTTGAAAATGACAATGGCTTTTTCTTGTTAGTTGAGGCCAGTCAAGTCGATTGGGCCGGTCATAGTAATGACATTGCATCAGCAATGGCGGAAATGGATGATTTGGCTGCCACGATGAAATATTTAAAGCAATACGTGGCGGCACACCCAGATACCCTGGTGGTGCTGACGGCTGACCATAGCACAGGGGGCCTGTCCATTGCTGCAGACGGCAAATATGTGTGGGAGCCTCAATATATTCAACAAATGAAAGCCTCAGTGGCTATGGTTGCACATCGAATTGTTGATAGTTCAGATCCCATTGGGCTTGTTGAAGACCAGTTTGGTTTCACCTTATCCGATGACGAAAAAGCCCAAGTGACGGCGATTGCCACTATGGACGATAGTAAAAATCGGACCGCTGGATTGAAAACCCTGTTAGATAAGCGAACTAATACGGGCTGGACTACCAGTGGTCATACCGGTGTGGACGTAGAAGTGTTTGCTTTTGGTGCGGGTTATGAAGCTTTTGCAGGGCAAATCGATAATACCGACATCGCGAAGACCTTCTTTAAATACCTTGAAGACAATAAAGCCAATAGGAATGCAACGGAGCAAGACGCCGTTGAAGAAAGCAAAGATGCCGACGATGTTTGCGATTTCAAATCACAAATGCGTTGCCAGTCTTAAGTAACTAAAAAAGGGGCCTATGGCCCCTTTTGTTATTCTCAATGCTCCATCGGAAATAGCAGAGCGTTAATGCTAATTTTAGGACACGGATTTATTGATTTAAAAACGTATCAAGTTCTTCACCGGTAATTTTGCCAATTTGAGAAAACAAATACCAAAGGGCGGTGACAAGTAAAATCATACTTGGGATCACAATCACCGGATAACTCAGCATTGTCATTCTACCTAGTTCCTCGGTGTAGGCTGTGGTGCCAGGTTCGCTTACCAATATCATTTTGGCCAATAGGTAATTGAGTACCGATGATAAGAAAAATGAACTGGCAACAATATAAGAACTCACCGCAATCTTTTTCTTAAACTCTGCTTGTTTGCCTTTTTCATCCAAGGCTTTGTTAAGGTTATCCCAATTAATGATCTGGTCGTTAAGAATAAGCATTTTGACTAAGGGCTTTTTACTAAACTGAGTAATCAGCACCGCAAGACCAATCAATGCCGGTATAGTGGCTTCTTTGATAGCAATATATTCTGCAGGCAGTTTTAGCAAACTGATCCCACCGGTGAGAATGACGCTAACAATGCCCAAAATCGAAAAGCCGTTGATCTTTCCTGATTGTTTTAGATCCCATAAGCCATATACCACCGGGAAGGCAAGGGCGGCCACAATGCTCCAGGCGGGGCCGAGATATTCATCACCACTTGTATAGGACATGATGACAACGGGAATGACTATATTAAAGGCCAGGTTTCCGAAAAAGCCCTGATTTTGTTGTTTCTTAGTTTCGCTTTGTGTCGACATAGTATTCTTGCATAACTTTTATTAACGTCAGTATACGGGAAGGATTTATTTCACCCAAGCCCATGCGGCGATTAAGCCACCAATAAACCCGAATAAATGGTATTCAAAAGATACAAAAGTGCGGGTGGGTAAAATACCAAAAAGCATACCGCCGTATAGGATAGCCACAAGGACAGATATAATAATATAAGGTGCTCGCCGTGTTCTAAAGCCAGCCAGAAGGAGAAAGCCAAAGTAACCGTAGACCATTCCACTGGCGCCAATATGGACGGCCGAGCGACCAAATAGCCACACGCCGATGCCGCCAATCAAACAAATGGTTAGGGTGGTCAGCCAGAAGGTTCTATTTCCCCATTGCAAAGATAGCCATATAAAGAGTAATAACGGCACCAAGTTGGTCATCAAGTGCCCCGCAGAGGCGTGTAAAAAAGGGGCGGTAAATATATAGGGAAGATAAGGTAATGCTCGGGGCAACACGCCAAACTGATTTAAGCTGTTTGCGGTGAGCAGATTAATGACCTCGATAATAATTAACACCGCGGCGATGACGGCGAGTAATTTTAATTGATTTTTAATTTGTGACATAACCACTAGGCAATAATATGGGGAAGATAACGGGATAAATCCTGGGTAATGGCGGCATTATCTTCTCGAACTGAAATACCCGCAGGCATGTCGTCAACTAGCCAACTACCAATTAATGTATGATTATTATCAAAAACAGGGAGCGGGTTGTAAGCTTGAATAATATAGCCTTCTTCGCCATAAGGGCCATCGGATAGGCGGGTTTCCTGACCATCTTCTACCATAGAGATATTGGCCCCTTCACGGGAGAAAATGGGCTTTTTAATCCACTTCCCGGTGTTGTAATGGGTTGTGCTATCGGCAAAATAGGCCGGCAGTAGATTTGGATGATTGGGAAACATCTCCCACAACAATGGAAGTAAGGCCTTGTTTGATAACAGGGCTTTCCAAGGGGGTTCTAACCAGTGGGTATTGGCTTCATATAAGGCACTGCCGAAGGATTCCCTTAACATAAATTCCCAAGGGTAAAGTTTAAAGCAATCGGTGACGGGGTTATTGCGTAAATCAGTAAACACCCCTGTATCACCAAGCCCGATGTCTTCTACATAGATAAAGTCGGTGTGCAGTCCCGCCGCTTGGGCGCAATCTTGCAAATATTGTACAGTGCCTCTGTCTTCTTCAGTATCTTTACAACAGGTAAAATGCATTTGTTCAATGGCGTAATGTTGGCCAATTTCCACAAATCGCTGAATCAATTTTTCCTGCAAGGAGTTAAATTGATCACTGTGCCGGGGAAGTACAAGTTTATCTACTTGTTGCTCCAGCCATAGCCATTGCCAAAAGCCGGATTCATACAAAGAGGTTGGTGTGTCTGCGTTATTTTCAAGTAGCTTGGCCGGGTTTTTACCGTCATAAACCAGGTCGAGCCTAGAGTACAAGCTGGGGTCTCGTTCTTGCCAGGAATGGTAAATAAGATCCCAATGCTCAGGGGGAATACAAAAGCGATGAAGCCATTGTTCATCGTTGATGATTCGATCCACGGCTTCAAGGCACATTTGATGCAATTGGGCCGTGGGATCTTCGATGTGATTTTCGATTTGTGCTAAGGAAAATTGATAGTACGCTGATTCGTCCCAGTAGGGTTCGCCATACATCGTATGAAAGTGAAAGCCAAATTCTGTGGCTTGCTGTTGCCAATCACCACGTGGCGGAACCGGAATACGTAACACCGTCTAACCGCCCCAACTGCCAGAACGACTGCTGCTTCCCCAACTGGATTTCGCTCTTACTGAACTACCAAATCCACCACGACTTACCGTGCGGGTTACCGTGGGTTTAGGTTTATAAACAGAAGGGCTAACCTTGTATTTACGATTTCTAATATCACCATTAAAGACCTGGCCGTCCGCGGTTACCCAGCGAGAACGGAAAGACGAGTAGGGTGAATACGAGGTATAAATAGGCTGTGAATAGATGGGGCCGGGTGTTAACAATCGGCTGACCATATACCCGGCCATAAAGGGCATAAAAAAGCTATGACCGTTATTCGATACTTGTTGGCATTGATTGGGGCCAAATTCGTATTCGCAATCATGTTCAGAATTAAAGCGGGGGCTGGTACGCGCCGATTCCTGTAACGCGGTCTCGTAGGCGGCTTCACATTTCTCAACGGCATCGGGGAAGTCTGTTTTACAATCTTCCACCGAGGTGTAAATTTTGGCATCCTGGCGGTCATCGGCACAGCCACTGGCCATAATAGCGGCCACACCCACGGCTAAGGGTTTTAATGCGAATGCTTTACGCATTTTGCGAAGATCAATGGTTTTACTACGTTTGCGGGTCATGATTTGCCCTCCAAATCAGTAAGTCATACAGGCCGCGTTAAGCAGACCTACGGCGACAGACATGGCGGCAAGCATCACACCGGCAGAAACTTCATTATTACTGATCCGTTCTGCAATTTTAGGCATGAAAGTAAACCGAAGCAGTGCAAAGGCCACCGATTGGGCGATGATGGCAACGACGCCCCACAAGGCAAAATCCACCAGAGAAACGGCATTGGATGCCGCGCCAGATAAGGCGATAGCAAAACCGATGAGGGCGCCACCAAAACCCACTGCGGCAGCTACATTTTTATCTTCTTTGACCAGTTTCCATTCATCATGGGGGGTAACAAATGCATACAGTATTTTAAATATGAAAAGGAATAGAATAGAAATGCCGAAATACACGGCAAAGTTATCCAGTCCGGAAAGTGAGGTAATGATACTGTCCATGGTATGTCCTATTTAACCGTTGATGGTGATATCTGCAGGTTCAATATCGAACCCAGTACTAATAACTAGGCAGCGATCTGCATTGCTGCCTATGATTTTTTCTTCGCCTACAACCAATAGCGACTCTGTACGTCCATTTTCAATGGTCCGTTCGTACAACATCATAAACTGATCGGTGGTACTTACATCGCCATCTTCTTCATAGGTGGTTTCTGTAACCGCCACAGGCGGTGATACATCACCTATTGCATTCCAGACGCGACGGTATTTGTGCCCGTTAAGGGTATAAGTTGGTTGGGAAATAACCGTGTTTAATACCTTATCCCACTGGTCCTGAGAGCCAATGGTTTGGGTATCATAAAAATACCATAATTTGACATCGGTAATGTGATTTTCCGTGTCACCGCCATCAAGCACAACCTGTAAAAAACCGTCGTCATCAGTGTAGAAACGACGCAAGGTGCCGCCGCTATCAAGGGGGGCGTTACCCACCGCTTGAATGAGCTGGGAGCGCGCTGCGCCTTCAATGGTGAGTTGTGGCTCGATAAGCGTTAATTTTAAATCATCTAATTCAAAAGAGCCGCCTAAATACAGCCCCATAATTTCAGGTGCCTGAGGTTTTTTGGCTTGTGTCTTTTTTTTGCCAAACCACTTGCTGAACATTTATCGTGCTCCTAATACTTGCCAATCAATATTATTCAATCGCCGTTCTGCAATATAAAAAATGCGGTCTGTGCCGTTCAGTTCTTCGGCGTTTGCCGGATTAAGTACCAGATTTTGATATATCCCTTTGGGGGCATAACCAATAAGAATGGCATCGTAATGCTTTTTCATGTTGGTAAATACCACCTCAAACGGCAGGGCAGTAACGCGTTGTGGAATGTCGCTGGAAAATTGTGCCTGGCCTTCATCAACACTGATTAAATCGTGATGCAAGATGCTGGAGCCCGGATCAAAGGCCGCTTTGGCTAGCATTTCGACGGCTACAGAAGGCGTGCATTCTACCTTAGGGCAATGCTGTTGAAGTAAACCCACTAAGGTGTCGTCGGTAAAATAGGCCACTTTATGGGCATCCGGATTGCGTTTGTTGCAATACAAGGCGGTGGTTAAGGTGACATCGTCCTGCGGATTGTCAATGAGGATGGTTCTTGCCTTGGCAATATGGGCTCGATCCATATCTTCATCGCGATTAAAGGAGTCAACTTTTACAAAGTCAATTCTATCGGGCAGGGGGTTTTGTATATCAGCTTTAACGCACAATACGATAGCCGGTTTATCCGCTAGGGCATCTCGTTCTTTTAAGAGTAAATCAAGGAGTAACAAGGTTTTCTTTTCGTTCCACCCTATCACTAAAATATGCTGCTCCACGTGTACAGGTTTCATACCTAATAACCCTCGTTTCCAATGATAACTTACCCAGGCGGCGATGCGACCCACAACCATGGCGAAAATACTTAATCCCACGGGAATGATGAAAAGTGCGACAATCAGTTTTCCAGCCGAAGATTGGGGGGAAAGATCACCATAACCGACGGTGGATGCTGTCACGGCCATCCAATAAATAAAATCAATATTGTCCGTTAACGCATGCTCGCCCGCCAGATAGAGTAAAATCCACGCCAGAAAACCATAGGCAAGCGCAAAAAGAACAATGGTATACCAGCGAGATTCGGAGAAATATCGCAGCATCAATTTACGGATGACGACCCAAGTTGTCATAGTGAGACGTATTGTCCTGATTCAGTCAGAGTATCTAAACGACGCTAAAGTAAATTTAACCGCAAGTCCAATAGAAAGGACGCAAAGATGCGTCCTTTTACCTATTTTACTTACCCAGTATACGACTGAGTTCGTCATCTGCAGAGCTTTTACCTCCGGCGATGCCGGCCTCAGCTAAGCGTTTTTCCAAATCACTGCTCGATTCATCGGCAGCGAGTTCTTCAGCTGCTTGTAATTCCGCGTTACGCTGATTTTGCTTTTCCTGAATGCGGGTCAAGGATTCGGTGGCCGTTTTCATTTTGCTGTTGGCCCCTAAATGACGGGAAGAGACCGCAACTTGTGCTTTTTGCACACTTTCGGTGGCCTTTACCATGTCAACTTGTTGCTCCAGTCTGCGCAGATTCGCTTTGGCTTGTTGAATGTTCTGAGCTAACTGCTTTTCTGACTGTTTAAACTGATCAAGGTAAGTTTGCTCCTGTTCTTGCTCGGCTTTTAAATCAGCGACCTTCTGGGCACAATCTAAAGCGAGTTGACGATCAGTATCGATGGCTTTGCGCGCATGGGCTTCATATTCAGCAATGGATGCACTAAAGCTATCAACTTTTTGTTGTGACAGCTTACACTTGGCCAGAATTTGTGTGCGGGCATGATCAGATTTACGCAACTCTTCTTTTGCTTCACGTATTTCCTGTTCTAAAATTCTAATGGCTTGACTGTCTGCGACAGCCTGAGCAGCTTCATTTGCGCCGCCTTTTATCGCGGTGACTAATTTTTTCCAAACAGACATTCGCTTCTCCTAATAACTTATTTCAGATGAGATTCGTAGGCATCGAGAAATGAGGCCACATTCTGAAACAATGTTTCGACTTCAATAACAACACTTTCAGGCTTGGATTGGGCACTGAGTGCACCGAACGCCGTGTAGTATTCATCACCACCAATGCTGGAAATACCCACCGTTGTCAGTGGGAAGATCATATGTGTTGATAGAATTTCATGATCCAACGCGGACTTGTCTTTTACGGCCGAGGCTGGAAATAACAGACTTTCAACGAGAATTTGTTCTCCACTAATCGCTAACCAGGCGTCAAGACCGTCCTGATTGGCGATGAGAAGACAACCTTGTTCACGGGTAATGACAAAGTCATCGTGTTCTTTCAAGAGGGATTCAAGCTTTTCCAGATCCCACGTCATAGCGTTTCTCCTTTATAATTGAAGCGAAAATGTCGATACCACTGTAGACGACTTGATCCGTGTTCGACAAGATTCACGAGGCTAGTGTAGACAGATGGGGCTAAAGTAGTCAATAATCAATACCTCATTTATGTGTAAAAAAGTGTGTTTTTGTAAATTATAACTCACAAATGGTGATTATTTTGACATCGAAAAATAATTGGCGACAACTTGTGGCCCGTTTAGTCAAGGCGGAAATGTCGGTAAGGGGTGTAAAATATCAAGGATTGAGTGAACGCCTTGCCGAGGTGGGCGTTAAGCAAAGTGCAGATAACCTGCGCAACAAAGTAAATAAAGGTATTATGGGGGCCGATTTGTTTTTGCAGATAATGATGGTACTGAATGCCCGTACCTTGTCGATGCAGGATGTTGAAGATATTCTCAACGATATGGATGCCTAGAAAATATACCGTGAAATGCTGCTTGTGTATGTCGCGGTAGGGATGAATGTCACGGAAGCGTGCTACGGACAGCAATAAAAAAGCCCGGTAAAAAATACCGGGCCGAAAATAGGATTCGTTTGGGAGAACATCATCACTATCTGTGACGGATCGTACCTGTTATAGCACCTGCCGTATATTTATTGTACGTATACCTAAAGGTATCTACGTATGAAAAACAATACCAACGCAGTCTGCACGTTTTTAATTTATTGATTTTGAAGTGAATAATGAAATTATCTGATTTCAGTTTTGAACTGCCTGAATGCCTAATTGCGAAATATCCAGCTGAAAAACGCCGCGCCAGCCGTCTACTGTGTTTGTCTGGTAATACGGGAATGGTGCGGGATATGCAATTTGCACAAATGTTGTCGCTGGTGGCGCCCGGCGATTTACTGGTGTTCAACAATACCCGTGTGATCCCAGCACGACTTAAAGGGAAAAAAGACACGGGCGGACAAATTGAAGTTCTGGTGGAAAGGATCCTAGACAACAACGAAGTGCTGGCCCATGTACGTGCCAGCAAGGCCCCAAAAGCGGGTACCCAGTTGATCCTTGAATCGGCACTGCCTGTAACCGTCATTGGTCGACAAGGGGCCTTGTTTGTATTGAAGTTTGATACCCCAATGCCGGTATTAAGTGCACTGGAAAAATACGGTCATATGCCGTTACCACCATATATTGATCGGGCGGACGAAAATAGCGACAAAGAACGTTATCAAACGGTGTATAACCAAAAGCCAGGTGCTGTGGCAGCTCCCACCGCAGGGCTGCATTTTGATGAAGATATGCTCACCGCGTTACGGGAAAAGGGCGTGAATTTGGCGTTTGTAACCCTTCATGTGGGCGCTGGCACCTTCCAGCCGGTGCGAGTGGAAAATATTCACGAGCATGTGATGCATTCAGAATATGCTGATGTGCCTGACGAGGTGGTGCAAGCCGTACTGGCGACCAAACAGGCGGGTAAACGGGTGATTGCTGTGGGAACCACTTCGGTACGTTCCCTTGAATCGGCGGCATTGGCGGCAGAAAATGCCTTAATTGCTCCCTATTGTGCCGATACGGACATCTTTATTTACCCAGGATTCAATTTTAAAGTCGTGGATGCCATGTTTACTAATTTTCACTTACCTGAATCCACCTTGATGATGCTTATTAGCGCCTTTGCCGGTAGAGAAAATGTGATGAAGGCATATGAACATGCCATCGCAGAAAAATACCGCTTTTTCAGTTATGGCGATAGTATGTTTATTGAGCGTAAGGGCAACTAAGTGTGCCCTTTGCGGTTAAATCACGTTCAAGAACGTTGCAAGGCATGATCTAGTTGCGGAAACTGTTATAATCCTCGCCAATATTAATCCAACCGTGTTGCGTTAAGTGCGACCGGCGTTTTTAGGATAACGAAGTTAATGCAATTTGAACTATTAAATACTGACGGAAAAGCCAGACGCGGTCGTTTGGTTTTTGATAGAGGTGTGGTGGAAACCCCCGCTTTTATGCCTGTTGGTACTTACGGCACAGTAAAAGGAATGACACCGGAAGAGCTTGACGAAAGCGGTGCGCATATCTGTTTGGGCAATACCTTTCACCTGATGCTTCGTCCGGGAACCGGTATTATAAAGCAACATGGCGATCTCCATGATTTTATGCATTGGGATAAACCCATACTTACCGATTCTGGTGGTTTTCAGGTGTTTAGTCTCGGTGATTTACGTAAGATCACGGAAGAAGGGGTTACCTTCCGTTCGCCGATAAACGGTGAGAAAATCTTGCTCACCCCTGAAAAATCCATGGAAGTACAGCGAGATCTGGGCTCAGATATCGTCATGATTTTTGATGAATGTACGCCTTATCCTGCCACCGAACAGGAAGCGCGAATCTCAATGGAATTATCGTTACGCTGGGCCAAACGCAGTAAAACCGCTCACGAAGGAAACCCTTCCGCCTTATTCGGTATTATCCAAGGGGGAATGTACGAAGGACTGCGCGATGTGTCTTTGGCCGGTCTGGAAGACATTGGCTTTGATGGTTACGCCATCGGTGGGTTGTCTGTGGGCGAACCCAAAGAAGACATGATCCGCATTATCGATCATACTGCGCCTAAAATACCTGACAATAAACCCCGTTATTTAATGGGCGTTGGTAAACCTGAAGATATCGTAGAGGCTGTACGTCGGGGAATCGATATGTTCGATTGTGTTATGCCAACACGAAATGCCCGTAACGGACACCTGTTTGTTACCGATGGGGTCGTTAAGATCCGTAATGCCAAGCATCGCAATGATACATCGCCCCTTGATGAAAAATGTGATTGCTACACTTGTAAAAACTATTCCCGTTCATATCTCCATCATCTTGATAAGTGTAATGAGATACTGGGCGCCAGACTGAACACCATTCACAACCTGCGTTATTATCAGAGGGTAATGCAAGGCTTGCGGGATGCAATTGCAACTGACAGTTTGGATGCTTTCGTCGCGGAATTTTACGCACAAAAAAATATGCCGGTACCGGCGCTATAATTAAAACGTTTAAAAAATGAGGATACTATGAGCTTGTTTATTTCTGATGCTTACGCACAAACCGCCGGTGGCCAGTCACAAGGTGGCGGCTTTGAAATGCTCATTATGCTGGGTGTGTTTGGTTTGATTTTCTATTTTTTACTGTATCGCCCCCAAGCGAAACGGGTAAAAGAGCATAAAAATCTGATTTCTTCTTTAGGTAAAGGGGATGAAATTCTGACGCAAGGTGGTTTAGTTGGTCGTATTACTAAAGTTGCTGATGATAAAGATTTCGTTGAAATCGCCCTTAACGATGAAACCCATATTGTTATTCAAAAAACATCTGTTTCCGCCGTGCTGCCCAAAGGCACCATGAAGTCGATCTAAGATTTACTACCCGTGCCGGATAGTGATCCGGCACGTAGGTAAAAGGAATTTCTTGTGTTAAATAAAAATTCTATCTGGAAAGTGCTACTGGTTATTCTAACCATCGGTCTATGCGGCCTGTATGCACTTCCTAATATATACGGTGAAGACAATGCTGTTCAGATTTCAGCAGGGCGGGATGCAACCGTTACCGAACAAATGGTAACTCAAGTTGAACAGACCCTGGCAGAAAATAGCATTACACCAAAAAGTGTTGAATTTGAGGACAATCAAATTCTTGTCAGGCTTACCAGCAGCGACGCGCAATTAAGAGCGCGAGAATTGTTGGAAAAAGAACTGGGCACAGACTATTACGTGGCAATGAATCTGGCCGCAGATACCCCCGATTGGCTGGAAAACCTAGGTGCATCACCTATGAAATTGGGCCTGGATTTACGTGGTGGGGTTCACTTCCTTATGGAAGTAGACATGAGCGAGGCGATAAAAAAATCCCTCGAAGATGCGGAAAATGGTTTTAGAACCTCGTTACGGGAAGAAGGCTTGCGTTATCGCACCGTGACTCAACGGGATGATTACGTGGCAATTCAGTTTCGTGATCAGGAAACCTTGGAAAAGGCCGAGTTTTTTCTACGCAATCAAAATCGTGATCTAACATTTGAAGAAGAAGCGGATTTGGTGCTTAAAGCCTCATTTTCAGAGTCAAAACTGACCGCCATTCGTGACAACGCCGTTAAGCAAAATATCACCATTATCCGCAATCGGGTAAACCAGTTAGGTGTGGCAGAACCGGTTGTGCAAAAACAAGGTGCTGATCGCATCGTTGTGCAATTACCGGGTATTCAAGACACCGCACGAGCAAAAGAAATCTTGAACGCCACCGCAACGTTGGAGTTCAGAATGGTGGATATGGACCATGATGTCACTGATGCGATTAATGGTCGTGTACCAGCGGGTGCTCAGTTAATTAACGATCAGGAAGGTCGCCCACAATTGCTTGAAAAGCAAATTATGCTGACGGGTAACCATATCACAGATGCAAACAGCGGCGTGGATGAATACGGCATTCCGCAGGTGAATATTTCCCTTGATTCAGAAGGTGGCAATAAGATGTCCCGGGCGACGCGAGGCAATATTGGCAAGCCTATGGCGACAGTGTTTATCGAATACAAATCGACTGGAGAGCGAAATGCTGAAGGCAAACTTGTGTTTGAAAAACATGAAGAAGTCATCAGTATCGCCACCATTCGTGCCCAGTTAGGTAGTAGCTTTCGTATCACTGGGTTAGATTCGCCGAAAGAAGCACGAGATTTGGCGTTACTCCTTCGTGCTGGTGCACTCATTGCCCCCATTCAAATTGTAGAAGAGCGTACTGTAGGTCCAAGTCTTGGAGCCGAGAACATTGAGATGGGCATGCAAGCCATTGTGTGGGGTCTGGTGGCTGTGCTTGTTTTCATGACGGTGTACTACAAAGCCTTTGGCCTGATCGCAAATGTGGCACTTCTTACTAACTTGGTGGTTATTGTGGGTGTCATGTCCATGATCCCAGGTGCAACCCTTACCTTACCGGGAATGGCAGGTATAGTCCTGACGGTGGGGATGGCTGTGGATGCCAATGTGCTTATCTTCGAAAGGATAAGAGAAGAAATACGTGATGGGCGTTCGCCTCAGCAAGCGATTCATATGGGATATGACAGTGCATTTTCAACGATTATGGATGCCAATGTCACGACCTTGATTGCCGGCATGATCTTGTTCGCTGTTGGAACAGGGCCTATCAAAGGGTTTTCAATTACCCTGATGATTGGTATTGCCACATCTATGTTTACGGCCATTGTCGTTACTCGCATGATCACCAATGCTGTTTGGGGCGGTCGTCGAGTGAATAAACTGCCCATTTAAGGAACCCTTTTTATGCAGTTTTTATCGTTAAATCATACGGTCAACTTCATGCGGTTGCGTTTTGTAACCATGATCTTGTCTACCATTCTTATCATTGGTTCCATTACCGCTCTTGCAGTAAATAAGCTTAATTGGGGGCTCGACTTTACGGGGGGAACCCTGATTGAAGTCGGCTATGATCAATCTGCTGATCTGGAAGCTATCAGAAGTGAGCTTGCTAACGCGAACTTTATCGATGCCGTGGTCCAGAATTTCGGTAGTAGCCAAGATGTGCTTATTCGTATCGCGCCGCGGGAAGGAGTCAAAGCCTCGGTTATCGGTGAGCAAGTGCTAACTGCATTGCGCTCAAAAGGCGAAACCGTGGAAATGCGTCGTATCGAGTTTGTTGGCCCGCAAGTGGGTGAGGAGCTTACCGAGCAAGGTGGTTTAGCCATGCTGGTGGCGCTTATCTGCATCTTAATTTATGTGGCTATGCGCTTTGAATGGCGTTTTGCATTAGGCTCTGTCTCAGCATTAGTGCATGACGTCATCCTTACTTTAGGTTTATTTGCGTTTTTTCAAATCGAGTTCGACCTTACGGTATTAGCCGCGGTGCTAGCGGTAATCGGTTATTCTTTGAATGACACCATTGTGGTCTTCGACAGAATACGAGAGAACTTCCGTAAAATCCGTAAAGGTGAGCCGGTGGAAATTGTGAATATTTCACTGTCGCAAACGTTAAATAGAACCATCATTACGTCTTTGACTACCGTATTGGTGCTGGTGGCACTATTCTATAAGGGCGGCGCGCTTATTCATGGTTTTGCTACGGCGCTATTATTCGGTATTGTTGTGGGGACCTATTCTTCCATTTATATTGCCAGTTCTGTGGCATTGGCGTTGGGGATCAGCAAAGAAGATCTGATGCCACCACAAGTGGAAAAAGAGGGTGCTGATTTAGATCCACTGCCTTAAGTTTTTGCAGAAATAAAAAAAGGTCGCATTTGAAGCGACCTTTTTTTGTGTTTAACTCGGTAAGATTATTTCAGGTGTTTAACCAAGCTTTGTACGACCCTGGGGCTACCGGCTACAATTTCACCTTTATACATAGGATCGTTATTACCGACAAAGTCTGTTACCAGACCACCGGCTTCCCTTACCAGTAGTTCGCCTGCAGCAATATCCCAGACTTTGATACCCCGTTCCCAGTAGCCGTCCATACGACCGGCAGCCACATAAGCCATATCCAATGCTGCACTACCACCACGGCGAATATCACCACATTCGCGGAAGATCCTGTTTAAGCTAAGGGCAAATTCACCAAACTGGGCCTTTTCTTTAAAAGGCAGGGCGGTGGCTAAAACGGTTTCAGATAAATCTTTTGGTTTCGTTGTGCGAATACGGTAGCCATTTAGCTGTGCACCTTGTCCACGGCTGGCGGTAAATATCTCACTGCGGATAGGGTCAAACACTACCGCTTGGTCAAGTCGACCTTTGTGCAATAGTGCAATGGAAACTGAAAAGTGTGGGATACCTTTAATAAAATTGGTGGTGCCATCCAGAGGATCAATGATCCATTGATATTCCGTGTCGGCGCCGTGGGTTTCGCCACTTTCTTCGCCAAGGAAACTGTGATCAGGGTAGGATTGCTGAATCTTGTTGATAATGGCTTGTTCAGCTTCTTTATCAATTAAGGTGACATAATCGTTAACGCCTTTCGTTTCTTTCGTCAGATCGCTACGATTTTCAAAACCGCGAAGGATAATTTGTCCGGCAACACGCGCAGCGCGCACCGCAATATTCAGCATAGGATGCATAGTTAAACCACCAATTGTAAAAGATCAGAATATACGCAGTATGGATTTTAACCACCTGCGTTAAGAAGCGCGCGAAGTTTAACAGAGCAAGTAAAATATGCAATCACATTTGCATTAAAAAGGGGAGCAAGATGGGTAAATAGCTATCAACAGGGCGGTTGTGCTATCATCCGGCACCGAAATATAGGTGAAGGGTTTTCTATGCTGGATAACATTAAAATCGTACTGGTTAACACGTCTCACACTGGCAATATTGGATCAGCGGCACGGGCGATGAAAACCATGGGGCTAAGCCAACTTTGTCTAGTTGATCCGGTAAAAGCACCTGACGGGCATTCCAGTGCACTTGCCGCCGGCGCCGGTGATGTGCTGGCGAATGCAAAAATAGTGGACACCTTGCAAGAGGCTGTTGCCGATTGTGGTTTGGTGATTGGTACCTCTGCCCGTTCACGGACACATTCATGGCCTATGCTTGAACCGCGTAGTTGTGGTCGTAAACTGATTAGCGAAGTTAAAAATTACCCCGTGGCGTTGGTTTTCGGCAGAGAAAATAACGGTCTTAGTAATGAAGAACTGCAACAATGCCATTTTCATGTTTGTATTCCTGCTAACCCTGATTACAGTTCGTTAAACCTCGCAGCCGCAGTGCAAACCTTATGTTACGAGGTAAGAATGGCGTTTCTTGAACAAAAAGAGGTGCCAGATAGCAAGGAAGAAGACTATCCCTTAAATGAAGATCTAGAGCGTTTTTATACCCATCTAGAATCCACCTTAAGTAACTCAGGATTTATTGTCAAAAATCACCCGGGAATGGTGATGACAAAGTTACGTCGGTTGTTTAATCGGGCTCGTCCTGAATCTCAGGAATTGAATATACTTCGCGGGATTTTGTCCTCCATCGACAAAGCCATCAAATAAAGGAGAGCAGGGTGTTTTCACGTATAAAAGAAGACATTGGCGCCGTTTTTCATCGTGATCCTGCGGCTCGCACCACCTTTGAGGTGTTAACTAATTACCCAGGTCTCCACGCGGTATGGTTACACCGTATCAGCCACCGCTGTTGGCAGGCGGGTTTTAAGTGGTTGGCCCGCAGCCTATCTACCTTTAGTCGGTGGCTAACGGGTATTGAGATCCATCCAGGTGCGACGCTGGGCCGCCGGGTTTTTATTGACCATGGCATGGGCGTGGTAATTGGAGAAACCGCCATTATTGGCGATGACGTGACCTTGTACCATGGGGTGACGTTGGGCGGAACCAGCTGGAAAGCAGGTAAACGCCATCCGACTTTAGAAAATAATGTGGTGGTGGGCGCCGGTGCCAAGGTGTTAGGCCCCATTGTCATCGCACAAGGGGCAAAAATAGGCTCAAACTCGGTGGTAGTAAAAGATGCACCTGCAGGGGCAACAGTGGTTGGGATCCCCGGTCGCATTGTTAGCTCCGGTGAAAACGCTGTGCCGCCTGAACAATCCCAAAAACGTCACCGTATTGCACAAAAATATGGTTTCGATGCTTACGCTGTATCCCCGGACAACCCGGATCCTGTGGCTAATGCCATGGGGGTGATGCTTGAACATATTCATCATATGGATTTAAAAGTAGAAGAGTTGTGTGGTGTTATTCAGAGCCTTGGCGGCAATGTGTGCACAGACAATTTACACGCAATCAAAGCCGAAGATTTTGCCAATACGGGCCTTGATCCTGTGATGCCTAAATCGAAAGATGCCGAATTAGATCAGTTCGATCCAAAAATTTAATTGCAGTGATGGGTAAGGGAATTGACTCGGTATACTAGTTAGCAAACCGGTGGCCAATGAAAATTGACCACCGGTTTGTGCTTAGTGCGGCTTTTTATTCGTCAGTATTTAACAATATTGCATCGAAGTTTAAGCGCGAATAGCTGTCATCAACCTTCCCAGACAATTCAAACCCGTCTTTCGGGAAGGTGCCGGCGGGTTGTTCTTGGTAAGAAATAACCAGATCTTCTCTGACGCCAAAGACCGTATCTTGATCCAAATAGGGGTCATCATCTGGAAAGACTTCGGTTACCAACGAACGATAGCCCGGTGCTTTTACAATATAATGCAAATGGGAAGGACGCCATGGGTGTCTGCCAGTCGCATCGAGTAATTTGCCCACTGGACCATCACTGGGGACGGTGTAAGACACAGGACGCACGGTTGTAAATGCGTAATAGCCGTTTTCATCTGCGGTAAATAACCCATGGAAACTATAAATATCTTGCTCTTCATCCTGAGATGAATACTTACCATTTGGCGCGGTTTGCCATATATCGATTTTGGCACCAGGAATGGGATTTCCTCGGGTGTCTTTTACATAGCCTTCTACCAGTACAACTTGGCCAGGATAGTGACGTTTGAAGTCTGCACCTAATGGCATATCTGGTGCATTTGATACATGAAACGGCCCGAGCACACTTGAGCTGGTGGCTTCAGGATGCGAGTTAATCATATCGACCAAGGACGATACGCCTAATACGTCGGATAACAGGACGAATTCGTTTCGTTCCTCGTCGGTAATATCTCCGGCCCATTTGAGCAATTCCAACGCTTGCTGCCACTCGTCGTGGGTAATTTTTGTTTCGCGAACAAAATTATGTAGATGAGAGGAAAGGTTTGTTAATACTTCTTTTAACCGCGGGTTTGTGTTGGGTCCCAAATAGCTTAGGAAAGTATCGGTAATATTTTCACTAGTCACATTTCTCATCGTTAACTCCTAAATTTTAAGTGAAGTGCTCTTTGTTTGGGAAAACGTTAAAAGTATCAGCACAATTCACATGACAAACGTTAATGAAATGCCCCTAAATACGTCTTTTGAGTGATAGCTGTAGCTCATGGTCACTTACGCTAATTACAAAGAAACCGATAGCGGTCCCAACGAATATGACGAAGCGGGAGTTCATTAACTCATTTAATATTGCTACCCCAAACGGCTGAATCTTCCATTACGTTTTCTTTAGTTATGACGCTTATACAGCTTGCTTCCATCGGACCGATAAGTGGGCCCGATGGGATGGACGCTAAATTACCGTTCTTCATCAACAATTGGGCTTGCGCATATACCGATGGATTCAATTTCCACCTCTACCACTTCTCCGGGTTTAAGCCAGCGCGGTGGTGTTTTCGCGTGTCCTACGCCTGGAGGCGTACCCATGGCAATGAAATCGCCTTCTTCCAATGTGGAATATACCGATATTTCGGAGATCACCCGTGCAACGCTCCATAGCATGTCTGAGGTGGTGGCACTTTGTAGGATTTCGTCACCCACTCTGCTTTCGATTTTAAGGCCCACAGCGCCTTCGGGTAATTCATCAGGGGTTACAGAAACCGGACCTATTGCGCCTGTGGAATCAAAGTTTTTGCCAGGCGTCCACTGGTGGGTTTTACGCTGATAATCCCGAACACTGCCATCATTAAACAGGGTGTAGGCAAAGACATGGGATAATGCCTCATCTTCTGCAATGTGCTTGCCGCCTTTACCGATGATCACCATCAGCTCGGCTTCATAATCAAGCTTATCTGAGCAAGCAGGTCGCACCATGGGCGCACCAGCAGGCATAAGGGAGCTAACACTACGCATAAATAATGCTGGATAGGTGGGAACCTTGTAGCCACCTTCTTTTATATGATCGGCGTAATTAAGACCAAGACAAATAACCTTAGAAGGCGATGCAACCGGTAAGGCAGGGGTGATGCTATCGACGGCAATTTGGGGGGCATTATCTGTTAATGCGTCAATATAACTTTTTAAGTTTTCTCGCCCCATTAAGCCCGTAAGATCGCTACCTATTGAAGGATCAAGTTGTGAAATATTGACCGCTTTCTCACCATAAACAGCATAGACACTTTGGGCACTATCTGCATTTTCTTCTTTATTCGAACCTACAATAAATCGCATATTCTTTCCTATCTTAAAAAGGTTTAAACGGGTTTTTCAAATTACTAATCTCACGATGCGTTCACTATTTGGTTATGATAAAAAGTGTGTTGAATTAAAAATGGACTTTATTTTTTAGCTACCGTGAATGCAACTTTTTCTCCGCCTTATTTTTGATTCTTATCAAACTAATAGTAAGCAATGGAAAACCAATGAGTCAACAGTGTTTAACATAGTTGTTACATATGGTGAAACAAATTAGAAATTATTGCACCACAAGCAAGGCATTATGTTACATAGGTATTGCGCGGTTTGTAAGTGTTTTGACATGAATTTGTGTTGATAATATGTAATTTAAATGTGGGTTTGTTGGCTGAGAGTGTAATTCGTGCAATTGGTGAAAGTATTACATAATGATGCGTTAAGTATTTTTAAATCATGAGGCGGCTTATTTGTGTTTTTATAAATTATTGTTTTTTATATCACGTTTATTTTTTATTTTATGTTGAAAATGAAATGTTAGGGTAATTAATACTGGAGACTATAAATGTTGAAGTGGTCAAGTTTATTTGAGGATCTGATTTCTCGTGTCACTGAAATTGGCGAGACAATGATTTCCAGTAACGTCAACGAATCGCTTATCGACAAATGTATTAAATTGTTAACCAGTACTGGAGAAGCAACCGGTTTAGCCCGATCCCGTGAAATACTTGATGGATACAAGGCACTAAACGATGAACAACAGTTAGCCTTTTTCCAATCAATGCAAGAACAATTGGGCGTAGATACAGAGAAGCTGAAAAAGGCGGTGTTGCAATGGAATCAGAATCCCGGTGATAAAGAAGCGAGAAATATCCATTTCGCCTCAGAGCCTCGTACACAAGAATTGATTAGGCGTTTAAATAGAGCCAGTGGCGGCACGGCATCTTTAGTTAAAATGCGCCAAGACCTCCTTGCTCATATTAAAACACATGCAGACCTCGGGTCTGTTGATGAGGATTTCAAGCACCTATTTAATTCTTGGTTCAACCGAGGTTTTCTTACCTTGGAAGTTATCAATTGGTCAACGTCGGCGGATATTCTGGAAAAAATCATCACCTATGAAGCGGTACATAAAATCGATGGGTGGAATGATTTACGTCGCAGAGTGGCGGAAAAAGATCGCCGACTCTATGCTTTTTTTCATCCTGCGCTACCGTCTGAACCCTTGATATTTGTTGAGGTTGCGTTGATGAATGACGTGCCGCAGACAATGGATGAGATATTATCACCTGAACGTCAGCGTATCTCGCCATTCAATGCCAATATGGCAGTCTTTTATTCTATTTCAAATTGTCAGGTTGGCCTAAAAGGCATTTCTTTTGGCAACTTTCTCATCAAACAAGTTGTGGAAGAATTACGTCGCGAGTTACCCAATTTAAAACGTTTCATTACCATGTCACCGGTACCCAGTTTATGTCACTGGGCCAATAATAATAACGAGATTGCGCCAGACATGGCGCAAACCGTTGCTCAAATGGAAGATTGTCCGCCACTACCTTCTGCTGATTTCAAACAAAATATGCAAACCAAATTAGGTCATTTGGCCAGTTATTACTTGTTGCAGGCAAAGAACAAACACGGACAGCCCTACGATCCTGTATCCCGCTTCCATTTAGGAAACGGCGCTCGATTAGAGCAAATCAACTTTTGGGCTGACACCTCAGAAAAAGGTATCAAGACGTCATGGTCAATTATGGTGAACTACGAGTATGACTTGCGTTCTATTGAGCAAAATCATGAAGCCTTTGTCTCTAAGGGGGTTATCAGCACTTCGTCAACGGTGAAGAAAATGCTGCCAAAAAAACGTGATCATCATTCTTTAATAGGGGAGAAAAATGTATAAATCTAACTATTTAGCAAACAAACTGAGACGTAGTTCAATAGAAAATGACGATGGGGTTTTTGCGTATTTGCCAAACGGCAATACGGTGACCTACGCAAGGTTATTTTCCAATGCAGAAAAGATGGCCCATGTATTGGCCAGTCAGGGAGTAAAAGCCGGTGACCGGGTGGCGGTACAAGCTGGTAAATCTCTTAAAGTGATCGAACTGTATTTAGGGACTGTGCTTGCCGGCGGTGTATTTTTACCTCTGAACACTGAATATACCGCAAGTGAAGTGGATTATTTTTTAAGTGATGCCAAGCCAACGGTGTTTGTTTGTGATCCCAAGCGTTTGGAAACCCTAATTCCGGTGGCACAAGCGGCCAAGGTGAATACGGTACTTTCCATCGCGTCTGACGGTGAATCAGGGACTTTACTCGAGTTACAGAATTTGGCACCGACAGGTTTTCAAGCCATCGAAAGACGTGCAGAAGATTTAGCCGCTATCCTTTACACCTCGGGAACCACAGGGCGCTCTAAAGGGGCCATGTTATCCCATGGTGCGTTAGCGTCTAATGCTATGACGTTGGCCGATTACTGGGAATTTACCGCCTCCGACCGATTAATTCACGCATTACCTATCTTCCATACTCATGGGCTTTTCGTGGCCATCAATACCACCTTATGCGCGGGTTCTTCTTTGTATTTCATGGCCAAATTTGATTGTGATGAAATTATTGCCGAGATGGCAAGAGCCACGGTACTTATGGGTGTGCCCACATTCTATGTACGCTTATTGGAACATGCGGATTTGAATTTAAAAACCGTTGCCAATATGCGGGCGTTTATTTCCGGCTCAGCACCGATGTTGACCGAAACCCATCAGCAATGGCAGCAAAAAACCGGTCATACGATTATCGAACGATACGGTATGACAGAAACCAATATGAATACTTCCAATCCTTATCATGGCGAAAGAAAGCCGGGTACGGTGGGTCTACCGCTACCAAGTGTGGAAGTGAAAATCACCCATCCTGACACCGGCGCACTGCTGCCAGAAGGTGAAGTCGGGCAAATTGAAGTGCGTGGTCCCAATGTGTTTTCCGGCTATTGGCAGATGCCGGAGAAAACCGCAGAGGAATTGCGTCCCGATGGATGGTTTTTAACTGGGGACTTGGGGGTTCAAGATAGCGATGGCTATGTCTCAATAGTGGGAAGGGCAAAAGACTTAATTATTTCCGGCGGATATAACGTCTATCCTAAAGAGATTGAATCGATTATCGATGATCACCCCAGCGTGTTGGAATCGTCGGTTATCGGCTTGCCCCATTCTGATTTTGGTGAAGCGGTGGTGGCGGTAATTGTATTGCAACCAGGAAAACAGAGCACCGAAGATGAGATAAAAAACTTCACAAAAGAAGTGTTAGCGAAATATAAACAACCCAAACGGGTATTTTTTATAGATAGTTTACCGAGAAATACCATGGGTAAGATTCAAAAAGCCAAATTACGGGAAGCGTATTCCCAAACATTCAAATAAGCAAAGAAACAGATCGACGGAAATCGGTTTGCCTTAGTGGTTAACGAGCCCATCATGCGATCGCATTTTTGGGCTCTTTTATCGTAACGGGTTCCTACATGAGCTGATTTCGTTGCTAATTTGCTTAAAATGGCAGGCTCACCTGTGGCGCTAGAACCCCAGCCAAATAGGGCATGGCGTAAATCCCCTCTATTTTTTTACCCATTGGAATACTTGACCAATTTAGTCGGGAATGTAACAATTTGCGGCGACAGAGTTCGGGAGATTCCTATGAAATTAACATCCAAAGGCCGCTATGCAGTGACCGCTATGCTTGATGTGGCTTTACACTCTACCCAAGGGCCGGTTCCCCTTGCCGATATTTCAGAGCGTCAGGAGATTTCTCTTTCATACCTTGAACAGTTATTTTCCCGGCTGCGAAAAGAGCAGCTAGTGGACAGTGTAAGAGGGCCTGGGGGCGGTTATTTGCTTGGTCGCGATGCCACGGATATCGCTGTGGGCGAAGTCATTCGTGCGGTGGACGAATCCGTAGATGCCACCCGATGTCAGGGATTAGCCGATTGCCAAGGGGGAGAGCGTTGTTTAACTCACAGTCTGTGGCAAGATTTAAGCGATCGCATTAGTATCTTTCTTAATTCTATTACTCTGGGCGAATTAATGGCCCAGCGTGAAGTTCAAGAAGTGTCTGGCAGGCAAGACAAACAGGTTGCCACAGGCCTTGATGATATCAAAGTGAGTGTACAGTTGTCATGAGTGTTTCACCATCATCGCCTATCTACTTAGATTACGCAGCCACCACACCGGTGGATCCCCAAGTAGCCGAGAAAATGATGCAATGTTTGACCATGGACGGAAACTTCGGTAATCCCGCGTCTCGTACATACCGCTGGGGTTGGCTGGCAGAAGAAGCGGTGGATATCGCGCGGAATCAAATTGCTGACTTACTCAATTGCGATCCCCGTGAAGTGGTGTTTACGTCGGGGGCAACAGAATCGAATAATTTAGCCATTAAAGGTGCGGTACAAGAGAATGGGGATAAAGGTCGCCATATCATTACCGTTAATACCGAACATAAAGCAGTATTAGATACCTGTGAAGCGCTACGACAAGATGGCTGTGATGTCACCGTACTTAGGGTCGATTCCCAAGGCATGATTGACCCTCAAGCGATAGCAAGTGCCATTCGAGACGATACCGTGCTAGTCAGTGTTATGCACGCAAACAACGAAATCGGCGTGGTTCAGGATATTGCCGCTATTGGTGAGATCTGCCGTCAACATGGGGTACTGTTCCATGTTGATGCAGCCCAGTCAGCAGGTAAATTACCCCTTGATTTGTCCGTGCTTGCGGTGGATTTATTGTCAATGTCGGCCCATAAAGTGTATGGCCCCAAGGGCATCGGCGCTTTGTTTGTAAGACGTCGCCCTAAAGCGAAAATTCGCGCTCAGATCCACGGTGGCGGCCATGAAAGAGGTATGCGCTCAGGTACCTTGCCGACCCACCAGATAGTGGGCATGGGTGAAGCCTTTGCCTTGGCAGGGCAAACCATGGAAGCGGAAGCCCAACGTATCAGCGAGCTGCGAGATGCTTTGTGGGAAGGGCTAAGTCAGCTTAACGATGTGTATCTTAACGGACATCCCACGGCACGATTGCCTGGCAACCTCAACGTAAGTTTTGGTGGGGTGGATGGTGAAAGTGTTATGCTAGCGCTAAATGATATTGCCGTTTCATCAGGTTCTGCCTGTACATCAGCCAGTTTAGAGCCATCTTATGTGCTTGGGGCCTTAGGATTAAGTCCAGAATTAGCCCATAGCGGTATTCGCTTTTCCATTGGCCGGTATACTAGCGAACAAGACATTGATTACGTGATAGATAAAATAACCCGTGTGATTACGTCAATGCGACGCCCACAAACAGCTTAAGCCTGTCGCCGAATTATTGAACTCGCCACTAGATTCGGGCATGATGCGCTCGCATTTCGTTCTGGCGTAGCGACAGTGTCAAAATTAACGTTGCGTCTAATACTTGAGTGATTTACTCAGGTATTATATAATTAGACCGATTTTTTCAAGCGCAGGTTCGGCTTCAACGAAGTTAAAGTTGCAGTATCACTAGGGCAAGACCGTCATGGCCCGGTATCTAAGTGAACCCGCTTTTTCAGGCAAAACAGGTGAGATCCTATAATGAGTGAACAGATCGAACAGGCACTATCGCGTAAGTACGATGCCGGTTTCTATTCAGAAATCGAATCGGAAACCTTCGAAAGTGGGCTGGACGAATCCGTTATTCGTCGTATTTCAGCCATGAAAGATGAACCGGAATGGATGCTTGAATGGCGTTTAAAAGCCTATCATGCATGGGTAAAAATGGAAGAGCCTGAGTGGGCGCATGTTGAATACCCAAAGGTAGACTTTCAAGCAATTTCCTATTATTCAGCGCCTAAAAGTATGAAGGACAAGCCCCAGTCTCTCGACGAGGTGGATCCTGAACTTCTGAAAACCTACGAAAAGTTGGGTATTCCACTACATGAGCAGGAAATGCTCGCCGGTGTTGCCGTCGATGCGGTTTTCGATTCTGTTTCTGTTGTTACGACATTTCGTGAAAAGCTGGAAGAAGCGGGGGTTATATTTTGTCCCATTTCCGAGGCCATTAAAAAGCATCCTGAGCTGGTCAAAAAGTATATTGGTTCTGTGGTGCCTCGTACCGATAACTTCTACGCAGCATTAAATTGCGCGGTTTTCACCGATGGCTCCTTTGTTTATATTCCCAAGGGCGTACGTTGTCCAATGGAATTATCTACCTACTTTCGAATCAACGAAATGAACACCGGACAATTCGAGCGCACCCTCATTGTGGCGGAAGAAGGCAGCTATGTTAGCTACCTCGAAGGCTGTACCGCGCCTCAGCGGGATGAAAATCAGTTACATGCCGCCGTTGTTGAACTGGTCGCCCTTGATGATGCACAAATTAAATATTCTACGGTACAAAACTGGTATCCCGGTGACGAAGAAGGGAAGGGCGGCATTTATAACTTCGTAACGAAACGGGGTATTTGTCACAAAAATGCGAAAATTTCCTGGACCCAAGTTGAAACGGGATCCGCCGTTACCTGGAAATACCCTTCTTGTATTTTGAAAGGGGATAACAGCGTCGGTGAGTTTTATTCCGTGGCATTAACCCGTGGCCGCCAACAAGCGGACACTGGAACAAAAATGATACACCTGGGGAAAAACACCCGCTCGACGATCATTTCCAAAGGGATTTCCGCCGGTAAAAGTAATAACGCCTATCGTGGGCTTGTTCAAATGGGGCCCCGTTCAGATGGTGCTCGAAACTTTACCCAGTGTGACTCGCTGTTAATCGGTGATACCTGTGGTGCACATACATTCCCATATATAGAAAGCAGAAACCCAACTGCCATTGTTGAACATGAAGCAACCACCTCTAAGGTGAGTGATGAGCAGTTATTTTTATGCCAGCAGCGTGGTCTGGATCCGGAAAAAGCCGTGTCTATGATCGTGAATGGTTTCTGTAAAGAAGTATTTAAAGAGCTACCCATGGAATTTGCTGTGGAAGCTGGTAAGTTGCTCGAAATCAGTCTTGAAGGTTCAGTGGGGTAATTAATGCTTAAAATTTCTAATTTACATGCTAGCGTCGAAGATAAGGTCATTATTAAGGGCCTTAACCTGGAAATTAAACCCGGAGAAGTACACGCGATCATGGGCCCCAATGGTGCCGGTAAATCGACACTGGGCTATGTATTATCTGGCCGCGACGGTTATGAAGTGACCGACGGTGAGATAAGGTTCAACGATAAAGATCTTATCGACATGGAAGTAGAAGAACGGGCCCGCGAAGGCTTGTTTTTAGCTTTTCAGTACCCGGTTGAAATTCCCGGCGTAAGCAATATGGAATTCATGAAAGAGTCGGTCAATGCCATGCGTGAACAGCGTGGTGAGGAACCTCTTACCGCCGCTGCTTTTCTTAAAAAAGCCAAAGAGGCGTGTAAGCAAGTGCAATTGCCTTTGGACTTTTTAAAGCGTGGTGTGAATGAAGGCTTCTCCGGCGGTGAGAAAAAGCGTAATGAAATCATGCAAATGATTTTACTAGAGCCGTCTTTGTGTATTCTTGATGAATCAGATTCAGGCCTCGACGTGGATGCTCTGCAAGTGGTCGCCGAAGGTGTTAACAGCCAGCGCGACGGTAAGCGCAGCTTTATTGTTGTCACTCACTATCAGCGTTTGCTTGACTATATCAAACCGGACTTTGTGCACATTTTGGCAGACGGAAAAATTGTAAAAAGTGGTGATGCATCACTGGCGCTGGAAGTTGAGAAAAGTGGTTATGCTTTTCTTGGTCAAGCATATGAGGAGGCCGAGGCATGAGCCAATGGCTAGAACAGGTCATTGACAATGCTCAGGATGTTTCTGACTTTCTATCACCCGTAAGGCAAGCGTCTCTGAGCGAGTTGAAAGCCCAAGGTTGGCCGGGAAAACGCACTGAAAGTTGGCGTTTTACGCCGTTAAGTAGTTTAACTCAGCGTGAAGCGGTTAGCGCTGCGAGTGTCGGTGAGGCGACGGTGCCTGTTATTGAAAACCTGGATGTCATCGATTTTGTCTTCGTTGATGGCCAATTGGTGACCCCATTCGCTGATGTGGATCTTCCTGACGGATTGCGTATTAGTAAACTCAACCACGTTAGCGGTGATGACGAAGAGGCCGTTAAAGCCTTGTTTGGCCGCATCAAGCCCCAGCACCATACATTTGGTTTGATAAACGACGCCTTAGCAACACAAGGCGTGTTTATTGACGTTGCAAAAAACGCCACTATTCAGCCTGTTATTCGTATTTGTAACCTCGCTACCCAGGCGGTTGATGCTCACACCCGTGTACTGGTGCGCATAGGTGAAGGTGCCAGCATCTCGGTTATGGAACATGGTGAAGGCAACGCAAACAGTTTAACCACTGCCTTTGCGGAGTACAGTATTGCCGATAGCGCCTATTTAGAACATTATCGTTTTGCATTATTTACAGACAAAGCCAAGCAAGTCGGCGGAAGTCATTTCCGTTTAGGCGATCACGCTCGCTTAAATAGCACGGTGGTGGGATATGGCAGTGAATTATCCCGTTTGGATATGGATATTATTCATGCCGGTGAATTTGCGGATGCAAAAATGAATGCCATTTACTTGCTGGCAGAAAATGAGCTTTTTGACCTGCACACCAATATTGAACATGCCGTACCAAATTGTACTTCAGAAGAAAACGCCAGAGGTATCATTGGCGATGGTGCTCGCGCAGTCTTTAATGGTCGTATTCATATTCATCGCGATGCACAAAAAACCTTAGCGGAGATGAACAACAAGAACTTGTTGCTTTCTCGTCGCGCCCTGATTAATACCAAGCCAGAACTAGAGATTTACGCTGATGATGTAAAATGTGCTCACGGCGCCACAGTGGCGGAAATTGATGATACCGCACTGTATTATTTACTTAGTCGTGGTATTAGTCGCAGTAAGGCATTGGTGATCTTAAACTTTGGTTTTATTCAAGAACTGGTTAACGAGATCCCTAAAGAGGTGATTGGCGCATGGTTGTTACCTAAGCTAAGCGCGCGGTTTTCTCAAATGGAGGTAAAATGAGCCTGGATATTCAGGCCCTCCGGGCACAGTTTCCTATCTTGGCTAGAAAAATCGATGGTAAACCCTTGGTGTATCTCGATAACGCAGCGACAACCCAGAAGCCTCAGGCTGTACTTGATGCCATAATGGATTTTTATACCACCACCAATGCCAATGTGCATCGGGGGGCCCATTCTTTATCGGATGAAGCCACCCGTCGTTATGAGCAATCACGGGATGATGTGGCGCGTTTTATTAATGCCAATTGCCGTGAAGAAATTATTTGGACGGCAGGGACCACCGAGTCCATCAATATGGTGGCTAAAGGTCTTGCGCAACAGTTGAAAGCTGGCGACGAGGTGGTGGTGACAGAAATGGAACACCACGCGAATCTGGTTACCTGGCAACAAGCCTGTAAGGTGTCAGGGGCGACCCTTAATGTTGCGCCTATTTTAGACAACGGTGAATTAGATTTAGACGGGTTTTGTGCATTACTAAATTCCCGTACCAAGTTAGTGGCGTTTCCCCATGTTTCCAATGCGTTGGGCACGGTAAACCCCATTAAAACCCTCACGGAAAAGGCCAAAGCGGTAGGTGCTTGGGTACTTGTTGACGGTGCTCAAGGCATTGCTCACGGTGGCGTGGATGTACAAGATATTGGCTGTGACTTTTATGCCTTTAGTGGGCATAAATTGTTTGGCCCTACGGGAATTGGCGTTTTATGGGGCAAATTGTCCGTACTTCAGGATTGGCCGGTCTGGTTGGTCGGGGGCGAAATGATCGCCGATGTAACCTATCAAGACGCCACCTGGGGGGGATTACCAAACCGTTTAGAAGCGGGGACACCTAACATTGCCGGTGCCATTGGCTTGGCTGCAGCGGTAAACTGGTTTTCGGCCTTAGATACTGCCGCGGTGCAGCAGCATGAAAGCGCCTTGTTAGCCAGTGCTCATGAACAGGCAAATAGTCTAGAAGGCATGCGTATCATAGGCACAGCCCCGAAAAAAATGGGGGTGATGAGTTTTATGCTTGCTAACGCTCACCCAGCGGATGTGGGATTCATTCTCGATCGACAAGGTGTGGCCATTCGAACTGGTGACAGTTGTGCCCAACCCTTAATGAAAAAGTTGGGTATACCGGGCACGGCTAGGGCTTCGTTCTCTATTTACAATACCCTTGAGGAAGTGGATGTCTTATTTGACGCCCTTCGCAAGGCGACTATGATGCTTGCTTAAGCGAGGAGGAAATTTATGTCTGTAGAAACTTTCGTTCCCTCTGACACCGTGATTACGCTAACAGATAGCGCAATTAAACATTTTGAATCGAAAGTGGCAAACAAGCCAGGCAGCGTGATTCGACTGTCAACCAAAGTAAGTGGTTGCACCGGGTACGCCTATGTACTGGATATGGCTGATGGCCCAGCTCCTGACGATGAATTGGTGGCCGCCAGTGACAAGCTAACGGTAGCCGTAGCCAAAGATGCCCTTCAATTTGTGAAAAATACAGAAATTGATTACGTGCATGAAGGGGTGAACGGTGTGATTAAGTACAATAACCCTAATGTCGTAGACGAGTGTGGCTGCGGCGAAAGCTTTAATATCGGTTAAACATTTTGGCAAAAGCACAGAAAATGGTGGTCACTGAACGTGACTGCAAAGCGAGACTCGTTCCCGCCGGACAGGTTTCCACTATCCCCGAAGGCGAATTCGTTACAATCACCCAAGAACTAGGCGGCAACTACACCATTATGTGGCGTGGTAATATGTACCGCATTGACGGCACCGATGCTGATGCCATTGGTCGTAAGGCCATGGTGTTAGACTTTCCATCGCCTGAAGACGGAAAAATTGATGAAAAGCAGATTTGGGAAGCGCTGGAAACCATTTATGATCCAGAGATCCCCATCAATTTAGTGTCGTTAGGCTTAATCTATCGGGTTGCTGTGGATCAGCAAAAGAAATCCGTTTTTGTTGAAATGACATTAACGGCACCAGGATGCGGTATGGGCCCTGTGCTGGTGGGTGACGTTGAATACCGTGTTGCCATGGTCCCCAACGTTGACTCCGTTCATGTCGAGTTAGTCTTTGATCCACCTTGGTCAAGGGAAATGATGAGCGAAGAAGCTCAACTCGAAGCCGGTTTATTTTTCTAAGAACAAGGAATAAAAATGGTAATGTCTTTGCCTGATAGTCAGGAGATCATCGACGATTTAGCGTTTTTTGATGACTGGGAACAACGGTATCAATATATCATTGATCTGGGTAAATCGATTCCGGGTATGCCGGACGATAAGAAAACCCCTGACAAACTCATTAAAGGGTGTCAGAGCAGTGTCTGGTTAGACTATCAATTAGATAACGGTGTGATCCGTTTTAACGTCGACAGTGATGCCATTATTGTGCAAGGGTTGTTGGCGCTGGTCATGGCGGCATACAATAATAAAACACCACGACAAATATTCGATTTTGACATTGCCCAATATTTCGCTCAGTTAGATTTGGAGCGTCATATTTCGCCTACGCGAGGCAACGGTTTGCGGGCCATTGTGGCTAAAATTCAAGCATTGGCAAAACAGTCTGTTAATTAGTCTGTCATGATAGTTTCACAGGCTTAAGCCTACACTTATTATTTAAATTGCCACGCATTAAAAGGTAATCAATATTCCCTCTGGTCATTGGGGCGGGAATTGCCTATAATTCGCGGCCAAAATTATATTGATTCATTGGAGAAAGAAGAATGGCTCTTGAGCGTACTTTTTCAATTATTAAGCCTGATGCCGTAGCAAAAAACGTAATCGGTGCTATCTACAACCGTTTTGAAACTGCGGGCCTGCGTATTGTTGCATCTAAAATGGTGCACATGAGTAAAGAACAGGCTGAAGGTTTCTACGCTGAACACAAAGAGCGTCCTTTTTTTGGCGCCTTGGTTGATTTCATGACGTCTGGTCCAGTGATGGTACAGGTGCTTGAAGGCGAAAACGCGGTTGTTAAAAATCGTGAAATCATGGGTGCAACTAACCCCGCTGATGCAGCAGCCGGTACACTACGTGCTGATTTTGCTGACTCTATCGACGAAAATGCAGTACATGGTTCTGATGCACCAGAATCTGCAGCCCGTGAAATTGCGTATTTCTTTTCTGATGAAGAAATCTGTCCACGTACTCGTTAATTTGAGCGCGAGGTAATAAAAAAGGAGAGCGAAAGCTCTCCTTTTTTGTTGGTAACTCGCGTACTAACAGGCGCTGAAACGCTCCAACGCCTGTATTCGTCAGTAATTACTCTACTAACCCTCTGCGTTTCATTAGCGCATCCACAGTGGGCTTTTGACCACGGAAAGTAACATAGTTTTCCATTAGGTCTTCGCTATTTCCTTTCGACAGTATGTCTTTGCGGAAAGCATCGCCATTTTCACGACTCAGTCCACCGTTATCCTTCATATAGGTAAAGGCATCAGCTGCCAGTACTTCTGTCCACAGGTAGGCATAGTAACCTGCTGAGTAACCACCGGCGAAGGTATGACTGAAGTAGGCAGATTTATAGCGTGGTGGTACCGGCGCATAATCTATCCCGTGTTTTTTCAATGCTTCGGCTTCAAAAGCGGCCACATCGGTAATCTCTTCGTCGGCACCTATCATATGCCATTCCATATCAAGCAATGCCGAACCTAGGTATTCAACAGTGTTAAACCCTTGATTAAAGGTGACAGATTTTAACAGGTTATCCAGTAATTCCTGGGGAATGACCTCACCGGTTTTATAGTGTTTGGCATAATTCGCTAACACCTCAGGTTGGATGGCCCAATCTTCATTAAACTGTGAAGGAAACTCTACGAAATCACGGGCAGTACTTGTGCCTGCAACACTGGGATATTTCACTTGTGAGAATAAGCCATGGGCAGCATGACCAAATTCATGGAACAAGGTTTGGGTTTCGTCAAAGGTCAACAAAGTCGGTTCGCCAGGAGCTGGCTTAGTGATATTAAGCTCGTTATAAACCACAGGCTTGTTGTCATACAGGAAAGACTGAGTAACAAAAGCACTCATCCAAGCGCCGCCTTTCTTACCTTTGCGGGCATATGGGTCGAAGTAAAACAGACCGATAGAGCTGCCGTCGTCGTTGAATACTTCAAATACCCGGGCATCTTCTACGTATAAAGGCAGATCTTTGCGTTCTTTAAAGGTAATCCCGTACAGTTTATTCATGGCGAAGAATAAGCCATTTTCCAGTACTGAATTTAATTCAAAGTAAGGCTTAATGGTACTGTCAGCGATATCGAACCGCTCAGTGCGGATTTTTTCT
>NZ_JBAHZB010000006.1:14598-20216 GCF_036697315.1 Alteromonas sp. 14N.309.X.WAT.G.H12 | reverse complement strand
CTTGAATGCCATCTGCATGCATTGCCGTTTCGATATCCTTGGCTTCTTGACGTGCTTTTTCCACGGCTTGGGGAGCTAAATCATCCAGCATTTTCAGGACGTTTTCTGGGTTTTTCGCCATTTGATTGGCGATTTTATACGATGCCCAGTTGGGGTATCCCAGCAGCTCAGCCTTCTTGGCTCGTAAGTGAGTCAGTTCAAGAATGACAGGATCGTTAGCGGCCTGCGCACGATTGGCCGATTTTTCCCAGATCTCTTTGCGTAATTCACGGTTGGAAAGATTGCGTAAAATAGGCTGTCTTGTGGTGTTAACCAAGGTAATCAGGTAGCCGTCTTTGCCGACCTCTTCGGCTGCAGATTTCAATCCGGCTTTATCGGTTTCAGACAAGCCAGCCAGTTTTCCTTCATCCGTTACCAAAATGGTATCGTTTTTAAATGATGCCAATATATTTTGCGAGAAGGTGGTGGTCAGTTTGGAAATTTTCCCGTTGATTTCTTTTACCTGAGCCTTTTGCTGATCGTTCAGGTTGGCACCGGCACGAACAAATTTCTCGTAATAAAATTCAGTGAGACGTTTGTCATCTTTAGAGAGGTTGTCTCTTTTGGCATAGACCGCTTTGACACGTTCAAATAAGGTACTATTTAAGTAAATTTGATCACTGTGCGCGGTGAGCTTTGGCGACATATCCGCTTCAATACGCTGGATTTCGTCGTTGGACACAATACTGGAAAGACCAAAGAAAATGGTCTCTACCCGTTTTAACAGTTCACCGCTCTTTTCAATTGCTAAAATGGTATTTTCAAAAGAGGGAGGCCCTTGATTATCAGTAATGGCCTTAATTTCTTCTGTTTGCTCTTGCATTCCTTGAACAAATGCAGGGACATAATCTTCAGTTTTGAATTTGTCGAATTCAGGCGCATGGTAGTCAAGGGTGCTGGGCTTTAACAGTGGGTTTTCTGTCTGCTGCATGGTGACTGAATCTGATGCTGTTTTCTCTTGCATTGATTGTTCCGCGCTACAACCGGTTAAGGAAAGCACAACAGCAACGGCGGTTGCCGTCAAGGATTTATTCATTAGGTACTCCATAAAGTATCGGGTGCATAGCCCGAAAGATGTTGTTTTAAAAGCGCTAAAAACTTAGCAATTAAAGGGTTAGATCTCAAGGACGGCGATCGCGAATACTCCGAGGTTTATCGAACTCTCAGTTAATGGATAGGGAAATCTCTTGTCATGTTGTTATCGGCTTTCTAACCACCTTGTCGTATGGTAGAATGTGCGGCTAAAATTTGCGCAGTTTCGCTTGCTTTCGATTAACTCGACTTTTTTTATAAAGGAGATAATCGATGTTTTCTACCTTACCTGACACCATCATCATGGAGGATTTATCCGCGTTTTCATCGCGTCGTCTGGTAGTGCCGTAAGCGTGACGGATTATATTCATTTTCAAGACAGAAATTAGGGTCATCGGCATTTATGGCAAAGACAAATCTTTTAAATCTAAACCGGGCGGGACTAAAAGCATTTTTCGCTGAATTAGGTGAAAAGCCTTTTCGTGCCGATCAGGTCATGAAATGGATTTATCAGCAGGGTGTCAGTGATTTTAATGAAATGACCAACCTGAATAAAAATCTGCGCCAAAAATTACTGGATCACGCTGAAGTGGTTGCGCCGGAAATTGCTTATTATCAGGAAGCCAGCGACGGGACGATTAAGTTCGCATTAGCGTTGGAAGGTGGGCAAGAAGTGGAATCTGTTTGGATCCCAGAAACAGAACGGGCAACCTTATGTGTTTCATCCCAAGTAGGTTGTGCTTTGGAATGTACCTTTTGCTCTACGGCGCAGCAAGGGTTCAATCGTAATTTGTCGGTCAGTGAAATTATCGGGCAAGTGTGGCGCGTGGCCACTTTCTTAGGCTTGTCTAAAGATACAGCTAAGCGACCCATTACCAATGTGGTTATGATGGGAATGGGCGAGCCGTTACTGAACCTTAAAAATGTGGTACCGGCAATGGATCTGATGATGGATGATTTTGGCTTCGGACTGTCAAAACGACGGGTCACGCTAAGTACCTCAGGGGTTGTACCAGCATTGGATAAATTGGGTGATCAAATTGACGTGGCGCTGGCCATATCCCTACATGCATCAAATGATACCCTGCGCAATGAAATTGTTCCGGTTAACAAAAAATACAATATCGAGATGTTTTTGGCCGCAGTACGCCGCTATTTGAGTAAATCGAAAGCCAATCAAGGTAAAGTCACGGTTGAATATGTGATGCTGTCAAACATCAACGATAGTACTGATCAAGCCCATGAGCTTGCTCAGGTGCTTAAAGACACGCCTTGCAAAATTAATCTGATTCCTTTTAATCCCTATCCGGGGTCGCCCTACTTGTGTTCAAGTAATTCCCGCATCGATCGGTTTGCCAAAGTGTTGATGGGGTACGGAATGACTGTGGTTGTGCGCAAAACCCGAGGTGACGATATTGATGCCGCATGTGGTCAATTAGTAGGCGATGTGGTGGACAGAACGAAAAGATTATTAAAGAAACAGATGAAAGGTGAAGCAATATCGGTAAAAATGGCACAATAGTGTAAAACAGAAAAGGTAGAAACTTCATGCGATTAGTTGTACTCGCAGTAGTCATTGTACTGACAGGATGTGTGAGCCAGAATTCCACTGGTAGTTTTCAAGGTGAAAAGTTTGATTTACAGGAAGCAGCAAAAACGCGCGTTTCTCTCGGGCTTACCTATTTAAAAAATGGGAATTATCAGCAAGCCAAGAAAAACTTGGATAAAGCGCTGACATTTGCTCCCCGCAATGCCGATGTCCATTATGCGTTAGCTTATTACTACCAGACGGTTGAAGAATGGGATCGCGCCGAGTCGTCCTATGAGGATGCTCTTAGATTAGCCCCTCGCGATGGCGATGTTGCTAACAGTTACGGTGCCTATTTGTGCCAACAAAAGCAGTACGATAAGGCCACCGTTTATTTCAAAAAAGCGCTGGATAATACGCAGTACGCTAATTCTGCACAAACCTATGAAAATATGGGTATTTGTGCCGAAGCACGTGGTGCTACGGATACAGCAATCAGTTATTTAAAAAGTGCACTAAATCATCAGCCGGGTCGTCCGAGCACCCTGTTTATGCTCACTGAACTTTATATCAAAACCCAACAGTGGGATGATGCTTCTGAGACATTACGTCGCTACGAAAAAGTGTCTAAAGTGACCCCAGAGTCTATCCAAATGGCCATCGAAATTGCTGAAGGGAAGGGCGAGGACGAGGTTGCTCAAGGTTATGGTGAAATGCTTATTTCTCTTTATCCCCACAGCCAGGCGGCAAAGGCGTTTATCGCTAAATTACAGGCTAAAGAACAACAAAGCAGTGTGGTTAAAAGAATTAAAGCGTTAAATGAAACGGCGGCTGCGGCGATGGATGAATCCTCTGCGCCAGACAATAACAATGCCGCTCAGCCCGATGAGGCCTCTGCGCCAGATAATAACAATGACGCGCAGCCTGATGAAGTGCCTGCAACAGCGAATAATACGACAACACAGACCGATCACCCTCCTGTGCCAGAGAAGCCGAATTCAATGATCCAGAATACGGCAAAACAAGGGGGGACAGACACTGCATCGGCTGCTGACTCGGCAGCGGACAGGGCGCCTGATTCATCAACACAATCCCCGTCGCCTTCATCGACCGCAGACGCCGTTGCAACAGACTTAAATAACAATGAAGAAAGTGCAGAAAGCCGTTACCATGTGGTTAAACGTGGTGAAAATCTTTATCGCATTTCGCTTCGCTATAACATTAAAATGGCGCGTTTGCTGGAGTGGAACAATATTGTTGATCCCAGTGAAATAGAAGTCGGAATGAAACTACGTCTAACACCGCCTCAATAATATTGACAGGTTATCGAATGAGTTCAAAAGAAAGTCAGGTTGAAGAACAACCGGTTCAGGATACGCCTACACCGGGAACTATGCTTCGCCAAGCCAGAGAAAGGTTGGGGTTAACCCAGCTTCAAATGGCGGAAAAGTTGTTTTTGAAAAAGCAAAATATCGAGGATATAGAGTCAGACCGTCTCGATGAAAATATGTCGGTGACTTTCGCCAAAGGTTACGTGCGTATGTATGCCAAACAAGTGGGCATCGATGATAATCTGGTGATCCTCGAATTTGAAAAAATCCATACAACAACCAAGCCGCCGGCAAAACTGCAGAGTTTTTCTCGTCGCGTAGCAAAACAAGCCCATGATGATCGCTGGATGATGGTGACATGGATAATTATTTTATTATTGCTCGCCGCATTTGTGGTGTGGTGGTATCAACAACCCGATGACAAAACGGCCTTAGTTGAAAACGAAACCACCACAACGACATCGGCTGCGGTAAAAGCGCTGACATCGGATACTGAAAATGTGGATACCGGTGATGCGGATACCAAGGTGAATGAGGCAGCGTTGTCTGCTGCTGATAAAGACGATGCCATAGAGAATGAAGCCCCCGCTAGCGAAGGGGAGGATTTATCAGTACAAGCAGAGACAGTTCAAAGTGATGCCTCTATACCCACTGATAGTGATAATTTACCTACACAGAGTGATATCACGAGTCAGGCCTCTGACAGTGATGTTGGTCAAGCTAATCCAGTACAAAGCGAAGAAAACAACCTGCAGGCAGAAGTCGTCGATGTGGTTTTTACCTTCGCTGAAGATTGCTGGGTAAATATTGAAGACGCCACTTCTGAAGCCATCGCCTATGGCGTTAAAACCGCAGGTCGGGTTATGCCTATCTCTGGTGTGCCACCGTTTAAGGTTACGCTAGGTGCGCCGGATGGCGTCAGTATTACCTATGATGGAGAAGCGGTAGATATTTCCCAATTTCAGGATGGACGCATTGCTCGTTTCTCGTTACCTATGCAGGACTGATCATGTTTACTGAAAACCCCATAACACGTCGTAAATCAACGCGTATTAACGTTGGTAGTGTGCCCATTGGCGATGGTGCTCCCATTGCGGTTCAGTCGATGACCAACACGCCGACCACAGACGTTGACGCTACTGTTGCCCAGATAAACCGTATTGTTGCGGTCGGTGGTGAAATTGTGCGCGTTTCTGTGCCCACCATGGATGCTGCAGAAGCGTTTAAAGCCATCCGCAAGCAGGTGAGTGTGCCGCTGGTGGCGGATATTCATTTCGATTATCGCATCGCCCTTAAAGTGGCAGAATATGGCGTCGATTGTTTACGCATTAATCCCGGTAATATCGGTAACATGGAACGGGTGAAGTCGGTTGTCGATTGTGCAAAAGATAAGGGTATTCCCATTCGTATTGGTGTGAATGGCGGCTCTTTAGAGCGCGATTTACAAGAAAAATACGGTGAACCCACCCCTGAAGCGCTGGTTGAATCTGCCATGCGTCATGTGGACATTTTAGATAAGCTAAACTTCGACCAATTTAAAGTCAGCGTGAAAGCCTCGGATGTATTTTTGGCGGTCGGCGCCTACCGGTTGCTGGCCCGTCAAATTGACCAGCCACTTCATTTAGGCATTACCGAAGCGGGCGGTCAGCGGGCCGGTGCGGTAAAAAGTGCGGTTGGTTTAGGCATGC
>NZ_JBAHZB010000006.1:0-14588 GCF_036697315.1 Alteromonas sp. 14N.309.X.WAT.G.H12 | reverse complement strand
AGGCATGCTGTTGGCCGAAGGTATCGGTGACACAATACGTGTGTCGTTGGCCGCGGACCCCGTTGAAGAAATAAAAGTTGGTTTTGATATCCTTAAATCATTACGTATTCGCTCTCGCGGTATTAATTTTATTGCCTGTCCGAGTTGTTCTCGTCAAGAATTTGATGTGATCGGGACGGTAAATGCCCTTGAGCAGCGGGTTGAAGATATCCTGACGCCCATGGATGTTTCTATTATCGGATGCGTGGTTAATGGGCCTGGTGAGGCCGAAGTTTCTGATCTTGGACTCACAGGGGCACGTAACATGAGCGGCTTTTACGAGGATGGCAAACGTCAGCGGGAAAGGCTGGCGAATGATTCACTCGTTGATCAATTGGAAAGAAAAATTCGGGCGAAAGCCGCCCGATTAGATGAAGGGAATAAAATCCCCGTTGAAGTAAAAGACGTTTAAACCGGTCTTCGCTATGACGGTGATTGTTGTTTCGTAGTATTGCCCCTATAATGCGGGGCTTTTATTTATCAGGTGGATGAGAAAAACAGGTGGCTAAAACAATTCAGGCGATCCGCGGCATGAACGACTGCCTGCCAGACGTTTCTGGTATATGGCAGAAAGTGGAATCCACGTTGCGCCAAGTGGTGGCAAATTACGGTTATCAAGAAATTAGAACGCCTATTGTAGAAAGTACGGATCTCTTTAAACGGTCAATTGGTGAAGTAACGGACATCGTTGAAAAAGAAATGTACACCTTTGAGGACAGAAACGGCGATAGCCTGACCTTGCGTCCTGAAGGCACGGCCAGTTGTGTCAGGGCTGGAAACGAGCATGGTTTAATCTATAACCAGCAGCAGCGTTTATGGTATATGGGCCCCATGTTTCGTCATGAACGGCCTCAAAAAGGGCGCTATCGTCAGTTCCATCAATTTGGTGTGGAAACCTATGGTCTAGCTGGGCCAGATATCGATCTTGAAGTCATTCTACTTAGCGCACGTATTTGGAAGGCTTTTGGTATTAGCGACCAGGTAACGTTAGAAATTAATTCGTTGGGCTCAAATGAAGCCAGACAACGCTATAAAGACGCTTTAGTTGCCTTTTTAGAAGCCCGAATAGAGCAGTTGGATGAGGATTCTCGTCGCCGTCTTAAAACCAATCCTCTTCGGGTTTTAGACAGTAAGAACCCAGATGTACAGGCAGCCATAGCCGGCGCGCCTTCGTTGCTGGATTATTTGGACGACGAATCTAAGCAACATTTTTCAATTTTATGTGAACGATTGTCTCACGCGGGTATCCAATACCAGGTTAATCCAAGATTGGTCCGTGGACTGGATTATTATAATCGTACCGTTTTTGAATGGGTTACCAACAGCTTAGGCTCCCAAGGTACCGTGTGTGCCGGAGGGCGTTATGACGGCTTGGTAGAGCAGCTGGGTGGTAAAGCTGCCCCAGCGGTAGGATTTGCCATGGGAATGGAGCGATTGGTGTTGCTTCTTACCACATTGCAATCCGTTGATAACGAGTTACGTGCTGCTGATGTGTATATCACATCCATGGGTACCGACAATTACGCGGTACAAGTGTCTGAAATGCTGCGCGATGCAAAACCCCAATGGCGGGTAATGATGCATTGTGGGGGAGGTAACTTTAAGAAGCAATTAAAGCGGGCTGATAAAAGTGGTGCGCTATATGCGGTGTTATTAGGCGATGATGAAGCCACAAATAATACAGCCACAGTAAAGCCGCTGCGAGGGGATGGTGAGCAACAAACGGTTGCGTTATCCTCTCTTGCAGACACATTATCAAGTTTACTGGATTAATCGCTGTAGACACATTAAGCAGCAAAACACGTTTTAGAGGTTATAAACATGGAACAATTCGCTACAGAAGAACAACAAGTCGAAGCGATTAAAAAGTTTTGGAAAGACAATGGTATGGCCATTGTTATTGGTGCATTGATAGGTCTCGGCGCTTTATGGGGCTGGCGTTACTATTCTGATACCCAGCGGGCAGCGAAAGAAGAAGCGTCGGTAGCGTATCAAGATGCCGTTATGGCGGTGGAAGAAAAAGGCCAAACTGACGAGCTGAGTGCGTTTGTTAACGAAACCGATAACGCCGGTTATGCCACCATCGGTGGGTTAGTCGCAGCGCAGCAGGCGGTTAGAACGGGCGACTTGGAAAAAGCCGCAACCTTATTAAAAGGTGTAAAAAGTGACGCCCCAGATGAGCATATCGCAACCATGGCAAGCATTCGCTTAGCCCGTGTGCAGTTAGAGTTGGGAAAGACAGACGAAGCATTGGCCACCCTCGAAGGGCTTGAGGATAAAGCTTTCTCAGCGAAAATCGAAGAAGTGCGAGGCGATATCTATGTGGCACAAGAAAAATTTAACGACGCGCGCATGGCATATACTGATGCATTGGAAAATGCCAGTGGTAACGCTCTACTCGAAATGAAGCTGGATAACCTGCCCGTATTGGCAGGGAATTAATCAACGCAGAGGTATCGGATTTGTTAACAAAAACGTGTGGCCAGTGTGGTCGAATTACACGCGCGATAGGACTAGCCCTGACGTTGTCAGTGACCCTATCAGGTTGTTCCACTATTTCAGACTGGTTTGCAGATGACGAAGAATTAGAAATCCGTCGTTTAGCACCGCTGGACGCTGAGTTTGAGCCTCAAATTAATTGGGAAACTGAGGTCGGGGATGGTGTTGAAGATTATTTTTCACGTCTGCGCCCCGTGTATGCTAACGACAAACTCTATGTCGCAGACCGCAGAGGGCTTATTGCTGCTCTAGATCCAAAAACTGGGCGTACTCAGTGGGAACATGATTTGGCGATCTTCAAAGATGAAGGCATGCTGTCATTCATTACTCGTATGTGGTCTAGAGGTGAATCGGCAAAAGTTGCTGGTATATCGGTAGACGGCGATCAAGTGTTCGTGGGTACAGAAGATGGCGTGATCTTGTCCCTTAACGCCGATACCGGAGAAATTAACTGGTCGAATACCGTGGCGGGTGAAATTCTGGCTGCCCCTGTTTCGGGTGAACATCTGGTGGTGGTTAATACTGGCGCTGGTACGTTAGTGGCGTTAGATGCGCAAACGGGTGAAGAACGCTGGATTCAAGAAGGTGACGTTCCTCCATTGTCGTTACGGGGTATTTCAAGACCGGCAATCAGCAATGGTGGTGTGATCGTGGGTACCGCCTCCGGCAAAATTCAAGTGAATATCGTTGACTCTGGCCTGGTTGCCTGGGAGACAGCCATTACATCGCCTGCGGGTGCCACAGAGCTAGAACGTATTGTGGATATCGATGCAGCCCCGTTAATGTATGGTGGCACTATCTATACCATTTCCTATAACGGGACGCTTGCTGCAGTAGAACTGCGCTCTGGTCGCGTGATATGGAAACGGGAATATGGTAGCTATCGCAATGTCACCCTCGACGGTACAACCCTCTATGTGGTAGATAACAATTCACATGTGTATGCCCTTGATCGTCGTAACGGCATTGAGCTTTGGTCGCAAACCGGCTTGAAAAAGCGGGTATTAACGGCCGCTGAGCCAGCTGGCGATTATCTGGTGGTAGGGGATAAATGGGGTTTACTCCACTGGTTGAATAAAGAAACCGGTAAAATCGTTGCCCGGTATGACTTAGGTGGTGATGATGAAGATGAGTCTGTGTATGTGTCGCCTGTTTATATTGGAGATGCATTAATCGCGATCACCCGGGAAGGGGAAGTGGCATCCATTTCCATGCCTGAGTAAGGTATCGCACATCAACGTCAGTGTTAGGCTGACGTCTGTTACTATTTTGGGGTATAATTAACCCTATCGTTAAGCTGGCCGCGTTTAATCGCGGCCAGCGTGTTTTCAAATTTTATAAATTAGGACTTCAAGCATGTTGCCTGTTGTTGCACTAGTGGGGCGCCCGAATGTGGGCAAATCCACCCTGTTTAACCGTTTAACCAATACGCGAGATGCCTTGGTTGCTGATTTTCCCGGTCTCACCCGGGATCGCAAATACGGGCAGGCAACGTATGAGAAAAAACAGTTTATTGTGGTTGATACCGGGGGTATTACCGGCGATGAGGAAGGCATTGACGCCGAAATGGCCCAGCAATCACTGCGCGCCATCGATGAAGCCGATGTGGTACTTTTTTTGGTGGATGCAAGAGCGGGTCTGATGCCTGCGGATATTGGTATTGCCGATCATTTAAGAAAAATAAACAAAAATATGTTTGTGGTTGCCAATAAGGTAGATGGTATCGACGCCGACAGTGAAACCGGTGATTTTTATCGCTTGGGAATGGGGCCGGTGCATCAAATTGCCGCTGCTCACGGGCGGGGTGTTTCTCAGTTACTAGATGAAACCCTTTCTCCCCTTGCCGACGCGTTTCCTGATATGGCTGAACAGCCGAAAATCGAAGAAGAACTCGATGCCGATGCCCAGTTAGAACGGCTCAAGAACCTGCCGATTAAGCTGGCCATTGTTGGTAAGCCTAATGTGGGTAAATCTACTCTTACTAACCGTATTTTGGGTGAAGAAAGGGTGGTGGTATTTGATTTGCCGGGCACGACTCGAGACAGTGTTTTTATCCCTTTGGAGCGAGACGATCGGGAATATGTGCTGATTGATACCGCCGGGGTAAGAAAACGTAAAAAAGTCGCCGATGCGGTAGAGAAGTTCTCCATTGTTAAAACCCTACAGGCCATCGAAGAAGCCAACGTTGTATTATTGGTCATCGATGCCAGAGAAGGGATTGCCGATCAAGATTTAAGTCTGTTGGGTTATATTTTAAACTCTGGCCGTTCACTGGTCATTGCAGTGAATAAATGGGATGGTTTGAGCACCGATGTCAAAGATGATATTAAACGGGAGCTTGATCGCCGCTTAGGTTTCATTGATTTTGCCAGACTACACTTTATTTCTGCGCTGCACGGTTCAGGCGTGGGTAATTTGTTTGAATCTGTGATTGAAGCGTATGAATGTGCCACTAAGCGGGTGGGCACATCCTTGTTGACCCAAATCATGGATATGGCCCAGCAAGAGCACCAACCGCCACTGGTACGCGGTCGTCGGGTGAAAATGAAATATGCCCATGCCGGAGGTTATAACCCGCCTGTTATAGTGATCCACGGTAATCAGGTTAACGATCTGCCCGGTGCGTATAAGCGTTACTTGATGAATTATTTCCGTCGTTCGTTAAAGGTAATGGGAACGCCGATAAAAATTGAATTCAGGGAAGGAGCGAATCCCTTTGAAGGCAAGAAGAATCAGCTAACCCTTGCTCAACAACGTAAGCGCAGACGGATGATGTCCTTCCATAAAAAGAAAAAATAGCCGTATTGTGAACGGCTATTGCTGCGCCAATTTCCGTAGTGTTTGCATTAATGGTGAAGGGTCAGGAACGACAATCTGTGGTAATGCTTCCTTGATTAAAGCGTCTGCAATACGGGGTGGGAAAGTGGTGGATAATGTCACCAGCTTATCTTTCATTTCAAAGGCGTAGGTGGTGGCATAGATTGTCTCGGTGGACTCACTTTCGGCCCGCACCGCAATACGATAGCCCGAATAGCCGGGGAATACACCGTTATCAACCGTGAACGGGGCGATGGGCGCGTCGATGGTGAGAGTCAGTGATTGGGCTTGTGCCATACGGGTGGCTTCATTCAGGTTATTTTGTAGCGCGGCGACGAGACGCTTTTCTTTCGGATCCGTTAGCGGTGTTAAAATAGGTGCGACAGTAATATCCAGTAATGCGCCCTCAAATACAGGATGTATGTAGCGACTTATCACCCCTTTAAAGGGATCAGGATAGAGCTGGGTATCTAATAAGACAAATTGCTGAATTTGCTTCGGTAACGTCATGTCGTTCTTATAATCACTTGCCCCTAACGCATCAAATAAATACTCTGCTGAAAATATCTTTTTTCCAATGGCTCGTAGCCACCAGGCTTGTAGAATATTCTGTACATACATTTTATCGGTACCGTTGGGTTTGTAGGGCGTTTCGAAAATACGGGACGCGATTTCGATGCCGCGCCACTGCACGGTCAGCTCTGTTAAATACAACGGCTTAGTTGATACCTTGCCCTTTCCCTCATTGCCGGTTTTTTGAGCTTGAGCTTGAGTCACAGGGTTGTCATTGGAGACCTGCGCAGAAAGTGTGGCAATTAAAAGTTCATAATCAGCGGCGTTCGTGGCGGGCAAAACCTTGTCAAACCAGCCAGATTGGGTGAGTTGTTCAACAAAAAGGTTGCCGCTTAGGGGGTCTTCCTTACACGGTTCCTCAGACACGTTTTTCTCATCACACAGATCTTTCATGGCCTGGCTTGGATAGGTGGCAAATAAAGCTATCGGTGCTCCGACATGGTAACTGGGTGTTTTGTCTACCTTTTGTTGCTCATGAGGCGCTTGCTGACACCCCTGCATTAGAATAGACAGAAGCAGAAGAATACTGACCTTTTTCACGGTACATCCTATGTCTGTGGGGCAGCTAGTTTGACCTAACCGCCATTGATGCTCAAGTTTTTTACACAGGTTTTTGGCCGCCACTGACAATCTTATCGACGATACTGATGATTTCCCCTTCAGCCAAACAGGTACGAAGAGGATCGCCCTTTTTCACATCCTTTATACTGGTCAGTGGTTTGTCGCCTTGAAAGGTAATGCTGTATCCACGAGACAGGGTTTTTAGCGGGCTGACCGATTCGAGTAACTGGGCATTGTAGGCCAAGCTTTTTCCTTTTTGTTCGGTTATCTGTTTTATGGCCCGCACTAGTTCATGCTGTAAACGTTGTTGTTTATCCATATGTCGGTGCAGGGTATTAACAGGATTTACGTTATCAAGGCGTCGCAATAATTGATGAAGCTTGTCATGTTGGGTAGCCAGTTTAGTCCGCATGGCGTGAGTAAGGGCTAACTGATGCCTATCCAGAGTTTGTGCCTGGTTATGCAAGCGATTGGACGGATGCAGGTTTTTAAAGCGTTGACGGAGCATCATCAAGGCATGCCGGCGATGACCAACGACTTGTAACCAAGCCCGGTGAAGTGCCTGACGTTGCTGCTTGATGGCAAGAAAACGGGCGTTTTGATCCTGACTTAGCAATTCAGCCCCTGCTGAAGGGGTAGGGGCACGCACGTCAGCCACAAAATCGGCAATGGTCACGTCTATTTCATGCCCCACCGCGCTTACCACGGGAATGGGGGAGGCCGAGATACAATGGGCAAGGCCTTCATGATTAAAACACCATAAATCTTCTAACGAGCCACCGCCGCGAGTTAATAAAATTACATCCACTTCGTTGCGGGCGTAGGCAGTTTCTAGCGCACTGATAATTTGCGTAGGCGCTTGTTCGCCTTGCACCATGGTGGGATAAATAATGACATTGGTTGCAGGGCTACGTCGTTTTAATACCGTGAGTACATCGTGCAATGCCGCGCCAGAAGGAGAGGTGATCACACCGATGGTGTTAATGTTGGCAGGAAGTGGCCGTTTTGCATCGGCGTCAAAAAGCCCGTCTTGTTGAAGCTTGCGTTTTAGCGCCTCAAAGGCTTGTTTCAGTTGGCCTTCGCCATCGAGCTCTAAGTGTTCTGCGATAAGCTGATAATCGCCTCTGGGCTCGTAGAGCCCCACTGATGCCCGAACTAATACCTTATCGCCTTCTTTAGGTCTTTGTTTAACATGGCGGTTGGTATTTTTGAACATGGCGGCCCGCACTTGGGCTTTATTGTCTTTTAAGGTGAAATACCAGTGACCGGAGGCCGCACACACAAAATTTGAGATTTCGGCGGAGATCCAGACGAGGCCAATTTCCCCTTCCAAGACCGTTCTGGCAAGGCGATTTAGCTTGCTAACAGTGAGTATTTGGCGCGATGTCGACGGAGTGTTGAAAATCATAGATGAAATTTTTCAGAGTTTAATACAAATAGAGTTTACCTGATTATTAAAAAACACTACAATTGCGCCGCAATTATCTCTCTACTATTCAGGTGTAATTGCATGCTCCGAATCATTCAAGAAGCGTTAACCTTCGATGATGTCCTGCTTGTTCCCGGACATTCAACTGTTTTACCTCATACCGCGAACTTACAAACGCGTTTAACCCGCGATGTCACGCTGAACATTCCCATGGTTTCTGCCGCAATGGATACGGTCACAGAAGCGCGCTTGGCCATTGCTTTAGCCCAAGAAGGCGGGATGGGTTTCATTCATAAAAATATGGAACCTGAAGCCCAGGCCAACCATGTTCGCGAAGTTAAAAAATACGAAAGTGGTGTGGTATCTGATCCCGTGACGGTAGAAGAGAATGCCCCTATCGGTGACGTATTGGTGATGAGCAAAAAGCTCGGCTATTCCGGTTTCCCTGTGACTGATAAAGAAAATAACCTTATCGGTATTGTCACCGGCCGTGATATGCGTTTTCAAAATCGCCCCGATTTACCAGTAAAAGAGGTGATGACACCAAAAGCAAAACTGGTCACGGTAAAAGAAGGCGCTGATCCGGCGCAAGTACTGGATTTGATGCATGCTAATCGTATCGAGAAGATATTAGTAGTGGATGACGGTTATAAGCTTAAAGGGCTTATTACCGTGAAAGATTTCCAAAAAGCCGAGAACAAGCCAAATGCCTGTAAAGACTCCTTGGGTCGTTTGCGAGTGGGTGCTGCGGTTGGCGTAGGGCCAGGAACAGACGAACGCATCGATTTATTGGTAGAAGCGGGTGTTGATGTCTTGCTTATTGATACTTCTCATGGTCATTCTCAGGGCGTGATTGATCGTGTCACTACCGTACGTAAAAAATACCCTGAATTACAAATTATTGCCGGAAACGTGGCGACCGCCGATGGTGCCAAAGCTCTTGCAGAAGCGGGTGTTGACGGTGTGAAAGTGGGAATTGGCCCAGGTTCTATTTGTACCACCCGTATTGTAACCGGCTGTGGTGTACCGCAAATGACGGCCATTGCCGATGCGGTGGACGCGTTGGCGGGAACCGGTATTCCTGTTATCGCCGATGGCGGTATACGTTTCTCGGGTGATATCGCTAAAGCCCTCGCCGCTGGGGCAAGTTGTGTCATGGTAGGTAGCATGTTAGCAGGCACCGAAGAAGCCCCTGGTGAAGTTGAACTTTATCAGGGACGTTACTATAAATCCTATCGAGGCATGGGCTCCCTTGGTGCCATGAATCAGCGCCACGGTTCTTCAGATCGTTATTTCCAAGAATCGGATAACGCCGAAAAGCTGGTGCCTGAAGGTATTGAAGGTCGGGTGGCGTATAAAGGGCCAATTGCGACGATTATTCATCAGCAAATGGGGGGCTTGCGTTCAGCAATGGGCCTCACAGGCTGTGGTGATATTGAAACGCTGAACACCAAAGCACAATTTGTACGGGTAACATCGGCGGGAATGGGTGAATCTCACGTCCATGATGTTAGTATTACAAAAGAAGCGCCAAATTATCGTCTGGGCTAAGTACTAAGCACGTAATTGAATGAGGCTGGTGTCATTGCCAGCCTTTTTTAGTTTTACTACACAGGTAAAAAAATGACCACGAATATTCACAGCCAACGCATACTCATCTTAGATTTTGGTTCTCAATACACTCAGCTAATTGCACGTCGTGTACGTGAAATTGGCGTGTACTGCGAACTGTGGGCCTGGGATGTCACTGAAGAACAGATAAAAGGGTTTAATCCTGACGGTATTATCTTATCTGGTGGGCCGGAATCGGTTACTGAACTCAATTCTCCCCGTGCGCCGGAATATGTTTTTAACGCCGGTGTACCTGTTTTGGGTGTCTGTTATGGCATGCAAACCATGGCCGAACAACTCGGTGGCAAGGTGCAGGGCTCTAATAAGCGTGAATTTGGTTATGCCCAAGTGGAAGTGATTAAATCGAGTCCGCTGTTAGAGACCATTGAAGATCACATTGGCGAAAATGGCAATGGGTTACTGGATGTATGGATGAGTCATGGTGATAAAGTGGCGGAAATTCCTGCTGGTTTTGAGACCATTGCCCAAACGCCTTCCTGCCCTCACGCGGCTATGCATAATCCTGAAAAACGTTTTTACGGCGTGCAGTTCCATCCAGAAGTGACCCATACCCGTCAGGGAATGCGAATTTTAAGTCAGTTCGTCATGGATGTATGTGGCTGTGAAAAATTATGGACCGCCGATGCCATCATCGAAGATGCCATTGTCCGCATTAAAGAGAAAGTGGGCGATGATGAAGTGATTTTAGGCCTTTCTGGCGGTGTGGACTCCTCGGTGGTCGCCATGCTTATTCACCTCGCCATTGGTGATAAGCTAACCTGTGTGTTTGTGGATAATGGTCTGCTGCGGTTAAATGAAGGCCAACAAGTCATGGACATGTTTGGCGATCATTTTGGTTTAAATATCATTAAGATCGATGCCGAAGAGCGCTTCCTAGCCCGTTTGGCGGGAGAAGAAGATCCCGAGAAAAAACGTAAAATCATTGGTAATGAATTTGTGGCGGTATTCGACGAAGAAGCGTCAAAATTATCCAATGCGAAATGGTTGGCCCAAGGGACTATTTACCCTGATGTGATTGAGTCTGCCGGTTCCGCCACCGGTAAAGCTCACGTGATTAAATCTCATCACAATGTGGGCGGCTTGCCAGAAGACATGAAAATGGGTCTTGTAGAGCCTTTGCGTGAACTATTTAAAGACGAAGTCCGCAAAATTGGTTTAGAGCTAGGTTTACCCTACGATATGTTGTACCGCCATCCGTTCCCTGGCCCAGGTTTAGGGGTGCGGGTATTAGGTGAAATTAAAAAAGAGTATTGTGATTTATTGCGTCGCGCTGATGCCATCTTTATTGAAGAGCTGCACAATGCCGATCTTTACCATAAAGTGAGCCAGGCCTTCACCGTATTCTTGCCGGTGCGTTCTGTGGGCGTGATGGGCGATGCCCGTAAATACGATTGGGTGGTCTCCTTGCGCGCCGTTGAAACCATCGACTTTATGACTGCACACTGGGCGCACTTGCCCTATGACTTCTTAGGGAAAGTATCTAACCGTATTATCAATGAAATCGACGGTATTTCTCGTGTGGTATACGATATTTCCGGTAAGCCACCGGCTACTATTGAGTGGGAGTAGGGCTAGCTATAAGTAGCTAATCTGCTGTTCCAAAAAATACAATGCCAGTCAGTTTTACTGACTGGCATTTTTTATTGACGGCCAAGTTTACGCATTGCCCAAAGTCCTATCACTGGGCCTGGCAGTAACCACCACACCACCCATAATCCCTGCCATTGCCACAGGGCTGTGGTTAATGCGATGGATGGAATGGTCAGCGCAAAGCCGATGGCATTGAGCATGGCCAAGGTTGAACCGATGCGATCACGGGGGGCAGTTTGTGCGGCCAGGGCCGAAAATTGAGGGGAATCGGCAATCACAGTCAGGCCCCATAAAGCGAGTAAAAGTAGCATCACAGGTGGGGATAAAAAGGCAACCAATGGATACACCATACAAATAAGCCCAGAGGCACCAAGGGCCAAGCGCGCCACGAATAGGCTTCCTAACCGTCGGCTTAGTGCGCCGCCGCCTATACAGCCAATCAGACCAAGGGCGATAATGAAAAAGGATATTAATGGGGTAGAAAAACCTTGTGTGCTCAATCGTCCCATTTCCCGGGCCACCATAAAGGGTACTAGGGTCCACAAGGCATACAGCTCCCAACTGTGTCCAAAGTAGCCCATTGCCACAGCGCGAAAACGGGATTCACGTAAAGCGGCAAGTCCGTCTCGTAGCCGTGCTTTACCACTTGAGGGGGGAAGGTGTGGACCATCACCGAGAACGAAAACCGCCGCGCCACCTAGCAACGCTAACCCGGAAGCGCCCAGCAGTGTCCATTGCCAAGGTAACGCGAGGGTGGCACCACGCAGCAGATGAGGCAGGGCAGTGCCCAGGGTTAACATTCCCACCAGCCATGCCAGCGCGGCGCCCACATATTTAGGTGTCCACCCAATCACTAGCTTCATGCCAAGTGGGTAGATACCGGCAAGGCAAAGACCGGTAAAAAACCGCAATAGCAACGCCAAGGGCAGATGGGCTGCCACCAACACAAAGCCGGCATTAACGAGTGCACCGGCTAAGCAGGCAATGACGAATATGCGACTGGCACGTATTTGGTCAGCCAAACCTGTGGTGGCAATAACAAGGGTACCGGTAATGAAACCGGCTTGAATAGTGAGGGTTAACCAGCCTAGATCTTTTTCACTGAGTCCCACATCAGCAATGAGGGCCAAGCCCACGCCATTGACCGAGAACCAAAGCGACGTACCACATAGCTGAGCGAGCACGACAATGAATAACGGATGACGACGAATAAAATTTGTCATGCCTTCCCCTCGATTCGAGAAAAGAAAAGTGCCCCTTAACCCCAAGCCCATTAACAACCCATAGATTAGAGGGGCAGGCGCTTATTTGTTGCAACACGGACTAGGGACACGAGCCTCACAAGATACCGGGGTATTCTCAACGGTCGCTTCGATGTCATCCGGATTGGCTAACAATGAGGTGACTGACTTAACCTGTTTATAGCCGGTTTTTAGCAGAAACGTGGGTGCCCGACCATAGCTTTTTATGCCAACAATATAAAGCCCGAGTTCGGGATGAGAAAGCTCAGCTGCGCCATGTTCAGGCACGGAACCACAGGTGTGAACATTGGGATCAATCAGTGGACCCAGATGAACCGGACTTTGGGTGGCAGGATGCGTGGCGATACGCAGCTCACTTAGTAACTCAAGATTGGGGCGAAACCCGGTTGCTGCAATGATCTCATCTACCGGCGGCAATGGATGTGAATGGCTGTGTACTATTAGTTTGCCATTATCACTTTGAATTTTTTCGATGGCGATATGGGTAAATACCTCGATTTTCCCTTGTTCCAACAATGTTTGAATATGCACTTCGAGTCTTCTACGTTCTTGCAGCTCATCATTTTCTGGTGAGCGCACGATGTTATCCACAGACGCGCCGCGTATTCCCCATAAAATACGTGTGTCTTGTGCTTGTTCAGACAGTTTGACGAGATCCTGCAAGGCGTTATAGGCTGAATGGCCACCACCGATGACCAGTACGGTTTTGCCTGCATAATGTTCACGACGCGCACCCAGAATACTCGGTATACCGTAACTAATGGATGCCGAAGCCGCAAGCTCGCCAATGGCGGGAAAACCATGAGCACCAAGCCAGTTGGGGGTTTGATAGGTACCCGATGCATCAATGATGGCCCGAACGAGGATGTCGCGTTCACCTTCAGCACTGGAAACCCGAACCACGAAAGGAGCCTGCGCGCGTCCTTCATTTCGCAGAACATCATGATATTGGCGGCTGACACTTTCAACACGGGTATTTAAATGTAGATGGGGGGCAATCTTTTCGTGAGACGCCAAAGGAAGCAGATAGCGATCAAGCAATTCCCTTCCCGTTGGAAACTCGGTGAGCGCCGGTTCCTCCCAACCCGCTTTCTTGAGTAGCGACACGGCGTTAGGATCCATATTGTATGACCAGGGGGAAAACATACGCACATGTCCCCAGTTTGCGATGTTGGCACCAGCACAGGCACCGGATTCAAACACAAGGGGAGTAAGCCCTTCCTCGAGTAAGTTAACCGCAGCACTTAAGCCGATAGGACCGGCGCCAATAACGGCGACGGGTAAGTTGTCAACCTTGTGAGTCATAGATAAACCTCCAAAAGTGTTGTTAGTAACAACAATATAGTTAAAAAAACAGCTTACGCGCCGAGTCGGGCCCGCGCTGCGACGGTAAGTTTTCCCAACAGCTCAAGCGCTGCATCCACAACGTCATCAGAGATATCCGCTATCATTGATGCCTCTTCTGCAATCAGGCTTTTACGTATGGTTGAATAGAGCGCATGGCCTTCAGCGGTTAGGGACAGCTGGACTGCACGTTGATCTTGGGGATCTAAGGTCTTAAGTGCATAACCTTTACGAAGCAATGCATCAACCACACGGCTAGTGGTGCTTTTATCAAGGCACATTTCCTCGGCTAATGCTTTCAGCCTTAAGGGGCCGCGTTTAACCAGTGTTTCAAGAGCGTAACACTGCGCTACCGACACGTTATGGCAGTATATGCTTTCACGATCACGGAACTGATGTACGCGGATCAACTGGTTAACGGCTTCATAAAGCGCTTCTGCGCGCTGGAGTTTTGAGTCCATCTGGGCGTCACTGATTTATGTTGTTAATAACAACAATATACTAGCGGCTCATTTTCTGCAAGCATGCTGGCTTCTTTATGAAGCCAGCATGAAATCAGCGGATCAGGAACTTACTTAGACTGCTCTGGTTGCTGATCGTCGTCTGGTTTTTCTTCTGTCTTTTTCACCGGTGTTAATGTTTCCAGCTTAGCATCGTCAAGCAATGCCGTTGCCCGGTAATTGGCCAGCTTGAAATATTCAGGTCGCAAAGACGTTTTAAGTATGTAGCCACCGGAGTCCTGCTTACCTATTTGATAGGTGATGGTGTCACCGGTTTGGGTGGTGACCTCAATGGACAGCACAGGTTCCGAGAGTTTGTATTCCGGTTTATCTTCTTTACCC